>JAAVYX010000232.1 GCA_022791355.1 Clostridiales bacterium
CCTGGTACAGAAGGTAGTGGGGGTAGTCGTTCCGGGTGCGCCAATAACCGCTGCTGGCGTCAAAGACGTGATAGTGAATATTGGGATACTTCGCCTTCAGCATGGTTTCCAGGGAAGGCGCTTCCAACGCCTCCGCTCCCCCGGCTTGAACCTGCCCGCCAGACCGCACCGCCAAATCCATCATCAGGCCGGCGGGCATAGCCGCCATGCCTGCAAACCCGCCCAGGCCGGTAGTGAACGTGTCGGTCTTACTCTTGCTGGCCTGTACTGCCATAGCAAGGAAACTGTTGGCATGGGTTCCCGTCCGCTTTGTTTCACGGGCCTCTGTGGGGACGCTATGCGCCGTCCTCCCGCAGGTCGGTTGAACAGTAGTATTCATAAAAACACGTTCCTCTCTGCACGAAAATTTGTAGCCGCAAAAGGCATACCCCTCTATTTTCTTTTCGACTTTCGATCCAAAAAGTTAATACAAAGCCAGCATGAGGAATAGACGGTTTGCTTCAATATAAGCTAAAACCCAAATTTTTCCTTAACAACCGCTTTAGAAATACCATCCGCTCATACGATTTTGCGGGGCCAGCCGCCTCCTGCCGCGTTGTCTTGGCCGCCGGTCAAGCGCCCGGCTTCTCTCCATAAGGTCCCAGAACGCTGCCGGCGGGCCGCTTTTTAAAGCGGCTCGCCGGGCATGTTATCCGTCTGGGCGGCCGATGGAAAGCCGCTTTAAACGAAACGCTATTGAATTTTCAGCCTGTACAGCGCGCCGCAAAACGCCGTCACGCCATCCGGGCCAGTATCTTACTCTCCATCACATCGGATATGGTCATGCCGGCCTGCCCATCCAAATCGCCGGCGGCCAGCTCCAGGGCTGTGGGCTGGGTCCCTGCCGCCGTCCGGGCCAAAACCTTACAGGCCTCCATCACATCGGTGATAGACGTCTTGCCGTCCCCGTCCAAACCGCCGGTAACGGCCGCCGTATAGCTTTCCTGACCGCCGTCCTTATACTGTACGGTCATGCCGGTGCCGGCCAGCCCCTCGGTAACCTCCTGTCCGTCCTTGCGTACGACGACCCACTCGCCGCCGCCAAAGCCCGCCGTCAGCTGGGCTGCTGTAGTGCCTGCCTGGATGCCGCTGACAATACCCGTGTCCGCATTCAAGTCATAGACGCAGCCAGGCCGGGCGCTTGCGGAACGGTCCTGTACCGCGGCCGCGTACAGGGAGACGCTGTACCAGTCGGCGTGGGTGTCGGACGTATCCACCCGCAGCCGCACCGTAAACCGCTGGGCGGTCTCGCAGTCCATGGAAAGGGTGAGCCTGCGGTAGGGCCGGTAATCCTGCATACAATCCCACAGCTTGGTATCCATCAGCAGGCTTCCTCTCTGGTCCAGCACCTCCGCGATGACGCCCGCCCGGACGCCCGAGAGATAAAGGACGGTCTCGTACCGGCCCTGGGGAAGCCGAATGTCAAATTGCAGGCCGTCGGCGCTCCAGAGAATCTCCCGCACGTTGCTGCCGGTCTCCAACGGCGCGCCGCCCGACCAGTCAAAGCCGGGGGTGTCCGGATTGGTATGAGCCATATTTTCGCCCTTGAGCTGACCGTCAAGGGCCGTGACCGCGCTGGTAAAGGCGCTGTCGGTCACATCGGCCTTTCGCACGACCCCGTCGCCGCGGCCCAGATAGGCCCAGTCCATATTTCCAGCGTCGCTCAGGTTGATAACAGACCGCTGGGCCACCGGTTCCAGCTCCTTGACCGAGACCACATGCTTTGCAAAAACCGCTTTGAGGACAATGTCGTCCGACGGCATCTCAAATATCAGAGGATTCTGCATGGAACGCTCTAGGGTCAAATCGCCCTGTACGACCTCCCAGCCGGCGAACTGATATCCATCCTCCGGCCGCGCGGTGGCCTTTACGTTTTTGCCCGCCTTGTGTACCTCCCCGCCCCGCAGACTGGCCTGGCCGTGCTCGCCGGCCTTTACCTGGGCTTCGAACATGGACCGGCGCAGGGTGGCCGTCGCAATGGCCATACTGTAGTTTTCCCGCTCGGTATCGGTCAGGTCCACCAGCAGACGGATGGTATAGGTCTGAGGCTGGATGTTGTTGAACTGTAAGCTGAGGGTCCGGTATTGGCGGCTTTCCTTGGTATTGGCCCAGAGCTGCCGAGCCTCCACGGCTATCGACCCGTCCTCCCGCGGGACCTCCACCGTACCTCTCGACCGAATGCCGGACAGGTAGAGCTCGCAGGCGTAGAAGCCGGCCGGTACGGTTACGGGCAGCTCCATGCCGTTTCTCGTCCAGGAAAAATAACGGTTGGGCTCGACGGCCGCCGCTACAGGCGTGCCGCCGGTCCAGGTAAAGGCAAAGGGCTGATCCCGGTTCAGCTCGTTTTCCTCCCGCTGGTTATCGATATTGACCAGCTGGCCGAAGGCCCTGTCCTTTTCGCGCAGATTTTTGCGGTCGCAGTGGATAACGTCGTGGGACTCGTCGCCAAAATGCAGCCAGTCCTCATACCCGCTCAGATCGACCAGGGTATTGTTGGGGGTGACCTGCAGGCTCTCCATAAAAACGCCCTGCAGCATGGTCCATTTGGCGTACAGGGTCAGGGAAGCGTCCACCGTATCCTCTTCAAAATCCCAAGGTACGCTCATCATGTCGTCGGCGTACCAGCCCTCGAAACGGTATCCGTTTCTCTGGGGATCCGCCGGCCTTACGATTTTGCCCCCTTGCATACCGTTTGATTGGGCGTCGCGCCGCCCTCCATAGCGTCGAAGGTCACCACGCAGGGCGCAAGGTTTTCCAGCGTGACGGCCGACACGCCCACCTGACCGTCCTCGTCCTTCCCCTCGGGGTCGGCCAGCAGGCGCAGGGTAAAGGTCTCGGGCCCGCCGCTGCTCAGGCGAACGCCGACCCGGTTATAGGTCCGGTCGCCGCCCGGACCGGGGTTTATCTGGGTCTGTGCGAGCAGATTGGATTTCCCATCCAGAACCTCCAGGACCCCGGGGCCGTTCAGATTGGTAACAAAGAGCTCTGCTCTGGCGTCGCCCCCCGTAAGGCGAACCGGAATCTCGATACCCTCGCCGCTCCACACATAGCCCCGGTGGCCGGCGGCCGTATTCCGCGGGGTTCCCTTCTTCCAGGAAAGGCCGGGGAAGCCGCCGTCCAAAACGCCGCTTTGCAGCCCGCCGGAAAGGCCGTCGGGCGCTACGGCCGTCTGGGTTACGCCGGCCTTGCGGTTGATTTGGGCGGAAGATGAAAAATGGGCCCACTCGTCGCAGCCGGTATCGTCCAGATTCACAGGGTCGGATACCTTGTCGACCGATTCTACCGCGGCGGCGGTTTCCTTGGCGTAATCCACCGGCGTGGCGCCCATTTCAAAAACGATCTCTCCGCCCTGTAAAATCACATCATGGCTGAACATGGTGCTCTTATAGGGCTTGCCGTTGATAGTTATGGATTGGATGTATTTATTGGTATCCGAAAGATTCCTTGCAGTCAGCTTCAGGGACCTGCCGTCGTCCAGGTTGATGGTGGTTTCGGGATAACAGGGACTGGTGAAATAGTACAGATCCTGCCCCGCGTTGGGAAAGAAGCCGATGGAAGAGAAAATATACCAGGAGCTCATGGCCCCCGAATCGTCGTTGCCGGGCGCCCCGTTGAGGTTGAACTTTTTCCGCTGCAAGGCCACGCCGTCGGTGGTCAGGTAGGGCTTGCTGGTAAAGGCGTACAGATAGGGGGCCAAAAAGGCCGGCTCGTTGCCGAAATCGACCCAGCCCCGCTCCAAGCCTAGAGTCAAACGGTCGCAAAAGGTCTCCTCCCCGCTCATTTTCTCGATCATCAGGGGAACGTCGTGGGGGATAAAAAATGAGTAGTTCCAGGAGGTTCCCTCTTAAAAATAGGGCGACCAGGAGTCCTGGTAGGCGGCGGGGGACTGCATTCTGGAATCGGTCATCCAGCTTCCGTCGGCCGCTTTGGGCCAGATGAAGCCGGAATAGCCGCTGTTCTGTACATCCGGGTTCCAGATGTTGGTCCAGCTGTGGCTGCGCGCCAGCCATTTTTGATAGTTTTCCTCATCCCCCATGGCCTTGGCCAGCTGGGCCGCGCAGTAATCGTTATAGGCGTACTCCATCTGATAGGAGCAGGTGGAGACGGCCGCGGCCGTCTCCCGGAATCCAGCCCAGGCTTTTGTAATAAGAGTCCCCGGGCTTCGCCTGACCCCAGCCCTGCCAGTTCAGCCGGTAGTCCTCCGCGTTCTTTTTCACCGCCTGATAGGCCTTGTCCCAATCGATGCCCTCGCCGCCCTTTAAATAGGCCTCGACGATGACATTATCCACATTGTCGCCGCCCTGCTGCTCCACCATGTCCTTGCCGGCCACAAAGGAATCCCGCACGCCGCCGTTGGCCTGAGACCGGGCGATAAAGCTGTTGACCGTTTTGGCCACCAAATCAGGGTTGGTGATGGTATACAGGGGATACAGGGTCCGCCAGGTATCCCACAGGGCGAAATGATCGTCTATCATGTCGGCGTCGCCATACAAACTGAAGTCCCCCGTGCGGTCACGGGGCATGACATGGGCGTGATACAGGGCGGTGTAAAACAGCTGCTTATCGGTTTCCGAAACATTTCCGCCGATGACGATTTTGTGCAGCTCCTCGTTCCACTGCCGCTGGGTCTCTTCCTTTACAGCGCCGTAATTTCAGGCGGGAATCTCATCCTCCAGCCATTGCCGGGCCTGATCCACGCTTTTAAAGGAGACCCCCATTTTCATATAGACCTCTTCGCCGGCCGCGGTATCAAAGGTCATATACGCCCCCAGGCCCTCAGCCGGTTGGATACGTTTACCGGGCCCAGGCTGTTTACCCCGGCCTTTGCGCCGGCAGGGTCGTAGACCCCCGAAGCCTTGGCCTCCTTATTGACCACGGCGTAGAAGTAGAGGCTGTGTCCCTCTCCCCAGCCGCCGGGGAAGAAGCCGGGGCCCTGGCCGCCCGGATAATAGCCCGACTCGGTGACGACGGTCCGCCCCCTGGCGTCGGTCTGGATATCGACGCGCAGATCGGTGGCGTTGACCTCGGTTATGTTATGGGCCAGGTCGATGAGCAGACTGGCGTTGTCCGCCGCCGGATAGGCAAACTTATAAATGGCCGAATGCTCGGCCGGCGCAATGGCGCAGTCGACGTCATACCGGTCGAGGGTGACGCCGTATTCGGCGCAGGTGGAGAATTCGCCGGACTTGTCCGAGCCGTGCCCGTCCAGCCGGGTGGACAGGCCGACCTTGGGGGATACCAGAAACTGTCCGTACTTTCCCACGCCGGTGCCGCTGACATGGATCTGGGAAAACCCCCGTATCTTCCCATCTGCCTTATAACCGGTGCAGCCGTTCTGGGGGTTGGTATCGGGAGAGGGGTTTACCGAGGCGTTGGGACGCTGGGCTCCCAATACGGTATTGCTGCCGTTGTCGGACACCGACCCGATCTGCATATTGATATACCAGGTCAAATCCTCCGTCTCGGCCGAAACGCCGCCGGCGGCCGTCAGGCCCAACGGCAGCATGAGCGCCGCCCCAGGCCCAGACTCAGCGCCGCTCTTGCCTTTGCGCGCAGTCTACGCTTCATATCCATTCTCCTTTGCTTTTCCCTGTTCCCGCCGGGCCTTTACGGGCAGACGGTATATGTATTCACTTGTAATATACACCATTTTTTCTATATAAGATAGCGTATTTTTTGACAATAACAGGACGCAAATTGTCATGCCGACGGTCAAATACAAACGGAATATAGGAACACAATCAACCTTTTCTTCTGGTTCTGTCTTGTCCGCTGCCGTCAAAAACGATTTTCTTGACCCCACAATCAGCGGATACATGAAACGTAGCTATCCGTGGCGCAGAACAGTGTCGGACTGCGCTAACAGGAGTCAATCGGAGGCATCCAGAAGGGCGCAGTCCTGGAGAGGCGTCAACAGCGTAGCCGCACAGGCGGCCGCAATTAAACGCTTTTCTTCTCACTCTTTCACCCCTTGACAAATAAGTGGGACGCGCTGCTGATTGTGGCAAGGGCGTATGCATACAGTTCACATGGCATACTCCACCCCTTTCGGCCGGTAAAAAAGCAGCTTCACCGTCAGCCCGCTCTGCAAGGCAAAAAATCATATTTCATTCGCTGGACATAAAGTTCCTGCAAAGTTCCTGCAAAAAAGTGGAATACTAAAAGTAGATTGTGTCTAAGGGAGGCAATGGTATGGAACAGATATACGACGCGGCTGTGGTGGGCGGCGGTCCCGGCGGCTACACCGCCGCTCTGTACTGCGTACGGGCCGGCCTGTCCACCCTGATATTGGAGGGTATGGCCCCCGGCGGTCAATTGGCTACTACCAGCCAGGTGGAAAATTATCCCGGCTTTGATCAGGGAATCGACGGCTTTGAGCTGGCCCAGCGTATGCGGCGGGGAGCGGAGCGATTCGGGGCCGAAATTCGCTTGGACCAGGCGGGAGGTATGGAACTGAACAAAACGGTAAAATGTATCCGGGTCGAGGGCGGACAAATAATGGCCCGAACCGTCATCCTGGCAGCCGGCGCCGCGCCGCGGGAGCTGGGCCTGCCCGCTGAGCAGCGTCTGCGAGGCAGAGGGGTCTCCTACTGCGCCACCTGCGACGGAAGCTTCTACAAAGGCAAAACCGTAGCTGTAGTAGGCGGCGGCAACTCGGCGGCCGAGGAGGCTCTGGTGTTGGCTAAGCTCTGCAAAAAGGTCTACATCGTTCATAGAAGAGAAACCATGCGGGCGACAAAAAGCTATCTTTCCCCTTTAGAACGGGCCGACAATATTTCCTTTTTATGGAATCGGGAAATTGCCGGCCTGCAGGGAGAGGACCGGCTGACCGGCCTGCGTCTGCGGGATGTCCAGACCGGCGGCATTTCCCCCTTGACTGTCGACGGCCTTTTCGTAGCCATCGGCCGTATTCCCAACACCGAGCTGTGCAGGGGAATGCTGGATCTGGACGAGGCGGGCTACGTCCTGGCCGATGAAACTACCCGCACCAGCCTGCCGGGGGTATTCGCCGTTGGGGACATGCGGACCAAGCCGCTGCGGCAGATCATAACCGCCGCGGCCGACGGGGCTGTGGCCGCCAAATTCGCGGAAGAATATCTTAGCGGCAAAACCATTTCATAGCCGCATATAGGATGCAGCAACCAGCGGCGGCCTTTTTCGACTAAATAAGAGATATATTCCAAAGAGCACCGTAGGTATAGGCGATTTCTATAAACGCGTATCCCATATATTTGGTATAAGATGCACAAATCCATGATAATCCTTTAAACCAACTATGGCGTTTTAAGGCGAAAAGTGCTATAATAAAGATGCAAAAATGACGCAAAACGTGCGGCCTTTCATGAAGATTTTTTACGGTTTCAGCGGCATGCGTATTTTTTGCGCCGCCCTTTTGCGGCGGACTTTATGAGAGGCGGGGATTACCGACATGTTTCGCATAAACGATACCATTTTGTATGGGCTCAACGGCGCTTGTAAAATCATCGATATCACCAAGCGGGAGGTTGGCGGCTGTATAGCCGAATACTATGTTTTGCAGCCGATTTTCAGTAACGCCTCCACGATTTTTGTTCCCATCTCCAACGAAAATCTAACCAGCCGGATGCGTCAGGTACTGTCGGCGGAGGAGATTCACGAGCTGATTCAATCCATGCCACGGGAGGAATCGGTTTGGATCGAGGACGAGGGACGGCGCAGGGAGGTCTATAAGGAAATCCTTTCCAATGGAGACCGACGGGAGCTGATACGGCTGATCAAGGCTCTGCATCTTCACCAGCAGGACTTGCAGCGGATCGGGCGGCGGCTGCACATGTCGGACGAGCGGTTTCTAAAGGACGCCGAACGGCTTCTCTATGATGAATTTGCTCTGGTACTGCGCATTAAGCCCGATCAGGTTTTGCCCTTTATCTTAAAGCAGATCAATTCGGCCCAAGAGCATGAAATAGCCTAAAAAACGGCGACTCTTCCTGTGAGAGCCGCCGTTTTTTATACATATTTTCTGTAGCCAACACACTCCAAGAACCAACATACTGCTTTTGGAACTCATGGCGGTCTCACCGCTATGAGAGGCCGCGCGGCCATGTGTCAGGTTGCATAAAGAGCATACGCAGGCGCTGCCGTAGGACCGTTGGTCCGGACTGCCTTCCGTCCCCATTTGCTGCGTTTGGGACGCCTGGCCAATTGGCCGTTGTGCGCCTAATATCCGCTTGTCAAACAGAAAGCTCCGCTATACGCGGCCTTACGCAATCGCCCTCCATCCCGCCGACCGACGGTTAGGGAAGACCGGCAGTCTCCACAGCCGAATTGGCGCTCTGCCGGCCCGCCGTCCCTGCGCAAAGGGCGCGCTGCGTAGAGATGGTAGCCAGCGTTGTGCTCATCTGCGAAAAAACTGTGATAGCCAGCGCCAAGTCTTGATCGGAAAGCTGGCGGGCCAGGGCGTTGGCCAAAGCCGTCACGCTCATGGATAGCTCGCAGCCATTCAAATGCATCACCCCCGTCCATTCTATGCAGCAGGCCGGCGGTTCGTCTTTGGAGCGCGATTCAGCATATACAGAACGCCAGAGGCCAAGCAAAAGGCATCCGGCGCAAAATGCGGCATTCTCCAACCCATAGAATATATTGCAGCTTTATTCCTTTCGTATAAACCGGCCATGCGATAGCAATCGTCTATACCCATACTGCTTCCATTTCTTTTTTCATAACGTCTTTTCCGTCTGCACAGAACCAGCAGAAGCTTCTTCCAGCCGGATGCGTTGATAGTTACATGAGAAAAATAGGCCCGTGCGTAAATGCATACGCACGGACCTCGCTTGTATTCCTAGGAAGAACTGCTGTCAGAGGTATCGGCCCCGGATTCTTCCTCAGACGAAGTTCCAGCCGTCCCTCCCTCTTCGCCGGCCGGTGCGGGACTATCTATGTCGCTGCCGTCAGGCGCGGAGGAATCGAGCTCGCCGGTCTCCACCCAGCTGGCCGCCGCAGCGATCACCGGATCCGTTGTTTTACCATCTTTTCTTTGGAATCCATTTTATAAAACCATGAG
>JAAVYX010000233.1 GCA_022791355.1 Clostridiales bacterium
GGGGTCTAGAGGCGCTTTAGCGCCGGGACGCCAGACGCTGCTAGACGTAATAATGGAGAATTGAGAAAAGAAAATCCGGCCCGAAGCCTCCCGCCCAGGCGATAAAAAATAAAAAATCAAAATCATGTTTTAAAAAAGAAAGGCGGAGACAGCTATGGCTGCAATTACAAAACGAAGCTTCTGCGGCAACCATGTATCCTTGCTGGGATACGGCTGCATGCGTTTCCCGGAAAAGGAAGGAAAAATCGACAAGCCGGCGGCGGCCGCGCTGATAGACCGGGCGATAGCCGGCGGCGTCAACTATTTTGATACGGCCTGGCCCTATCACGGCGGCAAGTCCGAGGGTTTTTTGAAGGAGACCCTCATCGGCCGGTACGACCGGAAAAGCTATTACATAGCCGATAAAATGCCCCTCTGGGATTTAAAGGAGCCGGAGGACCTGGAAAAAACTTTCAGGATTCAGCTAGAGCGGCTGGGCACGGACTATGTGGATTATTATCTGCTCCACGCTCTTTCCAAAGACCTTTGGCAGAAGGCCCAGCGTTTGGGCGCGCCCGCCTTTTTGGATCGTCTCAAGGCCGAAGGCCGGGTAAAGCACGCCGGCTTTTCCTTCCACGATTCCCCCGAAGTGCTGCAAACTATCCTGGAGGCTCATGACTGGGATTTCGTCCAGCTGCAAATCAACTATTACGACTGGCGGCACGGCCGGGCCGACGAGATGTATAAGATGTGTGCGGATAGGGGACTGCCGGTCATCGTCATGGAGCCGGTACGGGGCGGCGGTCTGGCCCGCATGCATAAGGATATGGTGCGCGTCTTCACCGACGCGCGGCCGGAGGCTTCGGTGGCCTCCTGGGCCATCCGATTCGCGGCCTCCCTGCCCGGCGTGGCCACCGTGCTCAGCGGCATGACCGCGATAGACCAGCTGGAGGACAATCTGGCCGCCCTGTCTCCTCTGACCCCGCTTGACAAGACCGAGTACGACGCGGTGGAACGGGCTATGGACGTCATGGACGCGCTGCCGGTTACCGGCTGTACCGGCTGCCGGTATTGTAAGGACTGTCCCAAAGGCCTGGACATCGCCCATCTGCTGGCCTGCTATGACAACTATCTTAAGTTCGATAACGACTATCATATCAAGCAGCGGTATCTGAAGGATACGCCACCTGACAAGCAAGGGGCGGCCTGCGTGGCCTGCGGTGCCTGTATGAAGGTCTGTCCCCAGCATCTGGAGATCCCCGCGCTGCTAAAAAGGGTGCACGCTGCGGCTATGGAAATGGCCGAGTAAAGAACATATCGGTCGATGTCCGTATCAAACGCCTCGTTGCGTGAGCGGCGAGGCGTTTTGGCGGCCTCGCCATATAATTTTCAGTCGTCGGCGGCATGGCCCGCACGTTATTTTTCACCGCTGTTCATTCGAACGGACAGTCGTTTTACAAGAATTTTATATAGCTTCTGCTTTTGGGAGAATGACCGGAAAAGCCGATATGTTTTCAATCAGAAAAGCTCTTTCGCATTAATTTGTTTTTGAACAGGAATGGGAGATGAAAATGGATAAGCAAACCGAACAATCCATATATGAGATTTTGCATACAATGGACGAGGCGCTGGCGCATTTGCAGTTATCGGAAAACGAGGAGCTGCGTCAACTGCTGCAAAGCGGCCGTCAGGCGGTGACCGAGACCTTGGACGGCGCTTTGGACTGTTCGCTCAGCCAGCGTATTGACGCGGATCAATTATCCGATGCAGATTGGGTCCGGACCGCCTACCGGATTATGGAGGAAATTTCCGATCCCTTTGAGCCGAGAAACGCTTTTGACAGAAAATTTGTAAACCTGCTGGGCGATATCTGGTCTCACAGCCGTCGGGAATTGTTCTTGTCAATGGTGCATGATTTGAAAAAACTGCAAAACACTTCTACAGAGAACTATGAGGGCCTGGTAGAGTATTTTGCGCGCTTTCCCTTTTGGGGAACATTGGACCCAAAATCGGGGGATTATAATACGCTGGAGCTGCGCGCGGCGGTTTTAAAGCGGCATAGCTATGATTTTTTGTGGCTCTACCGCCGTTTGGAGGATTATTTGTCCAAGCGTACCCTGTACGCGATTTTGAAAAATTGGGCGTCGCTGGACTTTGCAGAGCTCGCCTTGGTCAGATCCATCTTTCCGGATTATTGGGAGCCTGATATCTTCCCGGATAACCATGACGACGTCTTTGTAGACGTAGGGGCGTATATCGGCGATTCCATCGTGGAATATCTGAATATGTACGGGAAAGACTACCAAAAGATTTACGCTTACGAAATTTCCCCGGACAGCTACGATCAGCTTTGTCAAAATATAGCCGCCAACAAGCTTTCCAATGTGGTCACCAGGCGCAAGGGCGTGGGCCGGTCCAGGGGAGAGCTGTTTGTGGACGCCAATCAGACCGACGCGTCCGCCAATCAGCTGCGCGATCAGCAGAAAGAAGCTGGCCAGAAGGTTGAAGTCGTACCCTTGGACGAGGACCTGGAGGACGTCATGACCTTTTTGAAGATGGACATTGAAGGGGCGGAGCAGGACGCGCTGCTGGGCTGTGAACAAACCATCCGCCAGCATCACCCAAAGCTTGCCATCTGCGTCTATCACGGATATGAGGATCTTTGGAAGATTCCCAGTATGATAGACCGTATGTATCCAGGATATAAGTTTTACCTGCGGCATTACGGCGGCAATCTGATTCCAACGGAATTCGTACTGCTGTGCAAACCGTAAATACAATAAAAGGAAAGAAGGCGTCCGGCCGTATACAAGCCGGGCGCCTTTTTATATGAAGGGGAGGCCGGTAAAACGGCCCTGCCCTGGTATCATTATATGCGGCCGCTGCGGATTGGTGCAGGCGGAAGAGAAGAGCCGCTTTGCCGAGGTATGAGGAAACGGAAGGAACCGGCGGCTGGCCGGGCGAATCGAAAACACCGTTTTTTCAGGGAGACGTCGGCCGCATCCGAAATGCCGGGAAATACTTGCGCAGACTTTTGACGTTTTTCCATATCGATCCATTTTGGCAAAAATACGGCCGTTGCCTCATTGAGGGAATCCGCCTCAGCGCAGGATGACAAACGCAAACGCATTCTCCTATATTACACGGAAAAAATTTGCGCATCAGAACGCCCTCTTTCCCGAAAAACTCCCGCATTTCTTTGGCCTCAAACAAATTCTGGAAAACGCCGTCGAATTTCCCGGGAAATAATATGTTTTACATGCATTTTTGCGGGAGACTCTGGCGTTTCTGACCGGCGCCCCGGTTTGTCCTTTGGCCAAACCTCTTTTTGGTGTTCCCGGTTTGTCCTTTGGCCAAACCTCTAGGAGCGTTCTTTGCGGGAAGCAATGTAAAGGCGCCTTAGCGCCGCCGCCAGATAGAGGCGCTGAAGCGCCGGGAGGCCGGAACGTCCTTTTTACCTTCATATAGATGCTCCCGAAGAAAATCCATGCTTCTTTTGCAGAAATTTCCCGAAATACGTCCGTATTTCAGCGCGCCCGCCGCTCGACGCTGGACAAACGTCGGGTAACGCGCCAGCCCGCTAGGCCGACTGCCCCGCGCTGGAAAACTGGCTTAAATAGAGGTCGGCGTAGAAGCCCTTTTGGGCCATGAGCTCCTCATGGGTTCCCTGCTCGATGATGTCGCCGTGGTTCATGACCAGGATCAGGTCGGCGCCCCGGATGGTGGACAGGCGATGGGCGATGACAAAGCTGGTGCGGCCCTCCATGAGCTTGTTCATTGCCTTCTGAATGAGCACCTCGGTGCGGGTGTCCACGCTGGAGGTGGCCTCGTCTAGGATGAGAATGGCCGGGTCGGCCAGGATGGCTCGGGCGATGGTCATCAGCTGCTTCTGGCCTTGAGAGAGATTGGAGGCCTCCTCGTTGATGACCGTATCGTACCCTTCCGACAGGGTGCGGACAAATCGATCCACATAGGCCGCCTTGGCCGCTTTGTAGATATCCTCATCAGAAACGTCGTCCCGGGAGTAGGCGATATTATCCCGAATGGAGCCGCCGAAGAGCCATGTGTCCTGCAATACCATGCCGAAGAGACTGCGCAGGCTTTCCCGCTTGATTTGGGTGATATCCACCCCGTCTATCAGGATCTTGCCCCCGTTCAGCTCATAGAACCGCATGAGCAGGTTGACCAGGGTGGTCTTGCCCGCGCCGGTGGGGCCGACGATGGCCACGGTCTGACCGGGCTGGACCTGAAGGTTCATATCCGAGATCAGGATTTTGTCCTCCCGATAGCCGAACTGTACATGCTCGAAGGTCACCTGGCCCTTGGGCTCGGTAAGCGCCACGGCGTCCGGAGCGTCGGGCCGCTCCTCGGCGGCGTCCATGATCTCGAAGACCCGCTCGGCCGAGGCGGCGGTGGACTGGAGGATGTTCATGATGTTGGCCGTCTGTACGATGGGCTGGGTGAACTGGCGGGAATACTGGGTGAAGGCCACTACGTTGCCCAGAGAGATCAGTCCCCTGGTGGAGAAGAGGCCGCCGGCCACGCAGATCAGGAGAAAGCCCAGGTTGTTGATAAAGTTGGTCAGGGGCATGATGAGCCCGGAGATAAACTGGGATTTCCAGCCGGCCGTAAACAGCCGCTGGTTGATGGAGTCGAACTGCTCCACCGCCTTTTCCTGCCGTCCGTAGGCCGTGACGACCTGGTGGCCGGAATAGATTTCCTCCACGTGGCCGCTCAAAGCGCCCAATTCCTTCTGATTGGAGGCGAACTGCTTTTGGGAGTGCTTGGCGATGAGCAGGGCGATAAGGACGATGAGGGGCAGGGTGGCCACCGAAATCAGGGTCAGCCAGCCGCTGATGGAGAGCATCATGATCAGCACGCTGACGATGGTGACTACTGAGGTGATGATCTGGGTCAGGGACTGCTGGAGGGTGTTGGAGATATTGTCGATATCGTTGGTGACCCGGCTGAGGATTTCGCCGTGGGTGTAGGCGTCGAAATACTTGATGGGAAGACGATTGAGCTTTGAACTCACGTCGTCCCGCATTTTGCGGACGATTTTCTGGGTCAGCCCCGCCATGACGAAGGACTGGATAAAGCTAAACAGGGCGCTGAAGGCGTAGAGTCCCAAGCAAAGCAGGAGGATTTTCCAGATGTAGGAGAAATCCATGGCGGGGCGATGGTCAAAGGGCATGTCGGCAATGGCCTGCCGGGCGTTTTCAGAAATGGCAGCGGCCTGCTCGGCCGGCAGGCGGTCCAGGATTTGTCCGCCGGTCATACCGGTCAGCTGGGGCGGAATCTCCCCGCCGAACTGCTCGGCCACCCGGTCGTAGATCATCCGCTGCATGACGGTGGTCTGAATACTGGTAGTGGCCTTGCCCATCTGCTTGGGGGCCACGGTTGTGAAAATGGTGGATAAAACGGTTACAAGCAGCACGAAAAGCAGAACGATTTTGGCCGTCTTGAAATAGCCGGCCAAACGCAGGATGGTCCCCCCGAAGTTTTTGACCTTGGGCTGGGCGTGCCCGCCCCCGTGGCCCATCGGTCCTCTCATAGGCGCGCTCATGCGATCTCCTCCTCACTGTGCTGGCTCAAGACGATTTCCCGATAAACCGGACAGCTTTCAAACAGCTCCTTATGGGTTCCCGCGCCGGCCAGCTCCCCGTCGGCCAGCACCAGGATCTGTTCGGCCTGCATGATGGTAGAGACCCGCTGGGCGACCACCAGCATGATGGAATCGGCGGTTTCTTCCTTCAAAGCGGCCCGGAGCTTTGCGTCGGTTTTGAAGTCCAGGGCGGAAAAGCTGTCGTCAAAAATATAAATTTCGGGCCTTCGCACCAAGGCTCTGGCGATGGACAGGCGCTGCTTCTGTCCGCCCGAGAGATTGACGCCGCCCTGGGCCAGCAGCGCGTCGTACCCGTCGGGCTTGGACTCAATGAAGTCGGCCGCCTGGGCCACCTGGGCCGCGTGACGGACCTCCTGGTCGGTGGCGTCCTCCTTGCCGAAGCGGATGTTTTCGGCAATCGTTCCGGTGAAGAGCACCGCCTTCTGGGGAACCAGTCCGATGCGGCGGCGCAGCCCGGCCTGGGGAATTTCCCGAATATCCACCCCATCCAGCAGGATCTGGCCGGATTCAATATCGTAAAACCGGGAGACAAGGTCGATCAGGGTAGTTTTGCCCGCGCCGGTAGAGCCGATGACGGCGGTGGTCTGACCGGCCTTGGCGGTAAAGGAAATGTGGGAGAGCACCGGCTCCTCAGCCCCCGCAAAGCGGAAGGTCACGTCCCGGAATTCCAGAGTCCCCCGGCCTGTCTCGGGAAGGGAGGCGGGCTGCCGGGGATCGAAAATCTCCCCCTCCGAAGCCAGCACCTTGTTGATGCGTTCGGCCGATACGGCGGCCCGGGGAATGAACACAAAGATCATGGAAACCATAATCAGGGACATCATGATCTGCATGACGTACTGGATAAAGGCCGACATCTGGCCAACCTCCAGACTTCCTGTATCGATCAGCCCGGCGCTGACCTGGGTGATGAGCAGGGTGGTCAGGTTCATGATGAGCAGGGTGACCGGCATCATGACGGCCATAAGCCGGGCGATTTTTAGAGCGGTGCCGGTCAGGTCGGCGTTGGCAGCCTCAAACCGCTTCTGCTCCTTCTCGGTGCGGTTGAAGGCCCGGATGACCCGCACGCCGGTCAGATCCTCCCGCATGACCTGGTTTAAGTTATCCAGCTTTTTCTGCTGGGCTTTGAAAAGGGGATTGCCCTTGATAAAGATGCAGACCACGAAAACCGCTACGACCAGTATGACCGCCGCGATGATCCAGGACAGGGAGGGAGCGGTGCGCACGGCCATAATGACGCCGCCTATCCCCATAACCGGGGCCATGATCATCAGGCGGGACATGACGATGAACTGCTGCAGCTGGGTTACGTCGTTGGTGGTGCGGGTGATGAGGGAGGCGGTGCCGAACTGGCTCAACTGGTTATTGGTGGCCCCCGTCACCTTGGTGAAAACGGCCCGGCGCAGGTTCTTGGCCAGCCCCGCCCCGCAGACGGCCGCCAGCAGGGAGGCGATGACGGCGCTGACCGACACGATGGCGGCGAAAAGCAGCATCTGGAGGCCAGCCTCCCAGATCATGGCGTCGTTGCCCTGGGTGATGCCCTGGTCGATGATGACCTGCATTTTTTTGGGCAAAGTTAGGTCGGCCATACTCTGGATAAAGATAAAGACGATGACCACGGCGTAATAGCCGCCGTAGGTTCCCATTTTTTTGAAAACCTTCAGCATGGTTTTTTCCTCCTTTTGATAGGATTGCCGGCTCGCTTCTCTGTCTGGTATTCCCGAATCCGGTCAAGGATGCGGACAAAGTCCGCCGTATCCTTGGGACCTAAGAAGGCGGCCAGGGAGGAAACGTCGCGCAGCATGTACGCCCGGATTTCCTCCATTTGCCGCCTGCCCTTCTCGGTCAGGCATACCCGCACCACCCGCCGGTCGGATGGGTCGGACATACGGGCCAGGTATCCCGCCCGTTCCAATGGATTGACGTGCTGGGTAACGGCCGCCGCTGTTGCGCCGAAGGCGGCGCTGAGCTCGGACACGGTCATTCCCTGCCTGCCTTCGCCCGGCTGGAAGGACTGCTCGAAAAGCTGGAAAAGCAGCATCATTTCCCCCGGCCGGATGCCGTTTATGGGCTTTGGGGATAGCTTGTGATGGCGCAGCTGAAAGAGGGCGGAAAAGAGCGCCTCGGTCTGCGCGGGGTGTTCATCCATATGCCTCGCCTCCAGAAGCTTTAGTTACTAAATTATTTAGATGCTAAGAAGTATATGCCCGGCAAAATACGGTTGTGTGAACGAATTGTAAAAAACTTTTAAAGATAAATTGGAAAAGGCAGGATGGGATAGGGCGGACAGGAAGAGCGCACAATAAGTTTGCGGCTATGGGTCTGTTTTTGTGCCAAAAGCGGATCACATCGTATAGCCCAAGGGAGGAAATACAATGCATAAACATCCGGAATATGACAATCTCCACGCCGACTGTCAGCACGACATCACCATCACGGCCAAGGACCGTCTGATGCAGGCCTGGGAGGAATGTATGGCCCACACCCGGAATTTCACCAAATTTTCCCATCTGTACGAGGGCACCGAGGCCGGTCAGGTTTTTGCCGAGGCGGCGGTGAAGGAAGGCGAGTGCGCGGCCAAAATGCACGATCTGCTGGAAAACTGGCAGGATACGGCGGCCAAGCTGTAGACGCCGTACAAGGACGCGGAAGGGGTCTCTTCTGCCTCCAGGCCGGAGGAGCCCCCTTTTTACATAGGCTTTCCCGTTTATCTCAAAGAAACAGAGCGTGCAGGAGCCGCCCGAAGAGCGGCCCGCGGGGGGCGATTCTGTAAAACCGTATGTGCGCTTGGCTATCTACGTCAAGCCCTGTCGAGGGAGGAAAGAAGAGGCAAAGATTTTTTGGAAACTGTCGAAAAGGGCTTTATATTTTTATCGAAATAGGGTATTATGAGAATATCTGATTTTATGTGTTTTTGTTTGCGCAGCTTTTTTGCGAATCAAATGTCTGCTGAGGTGAGGAAGATGGCCAATAAGATCAAGCTGGCGGTGGGCGGCTTAGAATACTGCATTGTGGCGGAGGAGGACGAAGCCTACGTCCGCAGCGTAGGAGACGAGCTCAACCGCAGGCTGGATATGCTGTCCCGGCGGAACCCTTACCTGTCCACTACCATGGTGGCGGTGCTGGCCGCGCTGGATTTATGCGACGAAAACAAAAAGGCCCAGATGGAGGCCGAGCGCCTGCGTATGCAGATGAAGGAATACACCGAGGAGGCGGCCTGCGCCCGTCTGGAGGCCGACGAGGCCCGCCGGGAGATCGACCGGCTTAACCGGGAAAACCAGAGCCTGCGCGGCAGGCTGGGGAAGTCCTGATGCCGGAGGCGGTAACGATAAACGGAATCGAGCCGGTAACGGCGGCAGCGACCGAGGTACTGTCTCCCGCCGGCTCTCCCGCGGCGCTGGAAGCCGCCATGCGGGCGGGGGCCGACGCGGCGTATTTCGGCCTGGGCGGCTTTAACGCCCGTAAAAACGCGGAGAATTTTGACGACGGCGCCCTGACCGGCGCCGTCGCCTCTTGTCATGGCCGGGGCGTAAAGGCTTACCTGACCCTCAATACCCTGGCGCGCACCGACGAAATGGCCGCCGCCCTGACTACGGCCGAGAAGGCCGCCGCCGCGGGAATCGACGGGGTGATCGTACAGGACCTGGGTCTGGCCGCCCTGCTGCATAAGGCTGCCCCGGCCCTGCCCCTGCACGCCTCCACCCAGATGAGCGTACATACCCCGGCGGCTCTGCCCTTTCTGAAGGAGATGGGCTTTGTCCGGGTGGTGGCCGCCCGGGAAATGTCCCGGGAAGAGCTGGCCGCCTTCTGTAAGGCCGCCCGGGAGCTGGATATGGAAGTGGAGGTTTTTGTCCACGGGGCCCTGTGCATGTGCGTTTCGGGCCAGTGCCTGTTAAGCGCCGTACTGGGCGGGCGCAGCGGCAACCGGGGACTCTGCGCCCAGCCCTGCCGTCTGCCCTTCCAGGCCGAGGGAAGCGCCGGGTATGATCTCAGCCTCAAGGACATGAGCCTCATCGACCATATTGCCGAACTAAAGGCGATGGGGGCGGCCTCCCTTAAAATAGAGGGCCGTATGAAGCGGCCGGAATACGTGGCCGCCGCCACGGCGGTCTGCCGCATGGCTGTGGACGGGATTTCGCCCCCCGCCGCGCTGCGGGAGGCCCTGGAGCAGGTTTTCTCCCGGAGCGGCTTTACCGACGGATACTTTACCGGCCGCCCCGGCCCCCGGATGTTCGGCCGCCGTACCGAGGAGGACGGGCGGCGTTCGGCGGCCGTTCTGCCCCTGCTCCACGAGCTGACCCGGCGGGAACGGCAGGGGGTTCCGGTGGACGGGGTCTTTACCCTGCGGGCGGGCGAACCGGCCCGTCTGGCCCTGACCGACGGACGGCATACGGCCCAGGTCGCCGGACCGGTTCCCGAGGCGGCCGTCAACCGTCCACTGGACGGGGGGACGGCGGCGGAGCGTCTGTCCAAGCTGGGGGGCACCTGTTTTTATATGCGGGACTTTTCCGCCGCAATCGACCCGGGCGTAACCCTGCCGGCCTCGGCCCTGTCCGCCCTGCGGCGCGAGGCGGCGGGCAGACTGCTCGAGCTGCGGGAGCAGGTCGGTCCCATCCCCTTTCAAAGGCCGGATTTGACCCTGTCCGCCGCCCCGGCCGGCCCGGATACGCCAGGACTGGCGGCCAGATTTGCGGATCTGCGGCAGATGCCGGGCGACCTGGAAGCTTTCGGTCTGCGGGCGGTCTGCCTGCCGGTGGAGGCCGAGCTTGCGGCCGTAAAGCTGCCCAAGGAAACCGAGCTGTGGGCCCATCTGCCCCGGGGCCTTTTCGGCCGGGAGGACTGGGTCTGGGAAAGGCTTTCGCGGGCGAAGGAGGCCGGGGTGAAAACCGCCCTGTGCGGCAATCTGTCGGCCGCGGGTCTGGCCCGCCGGGCGGGTATGGCCGTTCAGTGGGATATAGGGATGAATCTATTCAACGCCTACGCCCTGCAAAAGGCGGCCGGCCTGGGCGCCGCCGGAGCGGTGCTAGCGGCCGAGGCGGCCCTGGCCGATTGCAAGGCCATACTGCGTACCGCGCCCATCCCCTGCGGTCTGTACGCCTACGGGCGGCTGCCCTTGATGCTTACCCGTAACTGTCCGGGCAAAAACCGGGCGGGCGGAGCGGACTGCGCCGCCTGCGGCGGAAGCTGTCAGTTATCCGACCGGAAGGGCCTGCGCTTTCCGGTCATGTGCCGGGCGGGCTGCGCCGAGCTGTATAACTCCCGGCCGGTCTGGATGGCCGACCGTCTGGAGGAGTTGAAGGGTTTTTCGTATCTGCTGCTCTCCTTCACCACCGAGGACAGGGAGACCTGCGCAGAGGTGCTGGAAGCCTACCGGGCCGGCGGAAAGCCCCCGGCGGTTTTCACACGAGGGATGCTGTATCGGGGCGTGGAGTAAAAGAAAAGGGCGGACATTTGTTTTTTATTTTATTGGATCAGAGAGGTTTCGCTTTAGATTTTCTCTATTTTAATATTCGTTTAGATAGAGGTTTCGCGCCAGATTTATTTTTCTTTTTACTCCAAAACCTGCTCGCGAGGCGCGACGTCCTTTTCTTTGTGCGAAGAAAAGGATAGATTTTCGTTCGGCCCATCGAGGGCCTCACAAAAATTATGCTTTGCAAGGCAAAGCAAGTAAAAGACGCGCCTCCCGGAAATCCTGCGGATTTCCTCTAAACCCTTTCGACGGGTTCCCCTCTGGACTCCCGCCCTACGTGGTCCCTCCCTGCAAATCTTCCCTTTACTCTACTCTCTTTCCCTCAACGGCTGGCTGCTGACTTTTCGCTTCCCGTCAGTAGCTGCTTACAGGTTCTCCCCTTTCCTAGTCGGCCTCTTCTCTCGTCCGCTCTCGTAGCTATGAACCGGGTCCGTTAAAACTTTGTTGACTACCCTCTGCTTTCCTTTCACTCCCTGCTTCCCACTTACTTTCCAATAAAGCTGACGGTCAGAACCCACTATCGGCGCATAAGTGAAACGTACCCAGCTGAAGCTCTTATCTGTGTCGGCGGGAGTGAGCTCATAGACCAAGTTACTGTTACATCCCGCCGGGTTGCTGAGAGCCGGTCAAGTTCCCGACCAAAAATAGGTACGATTTTTGGGCTTCCCAGCTTTCTGAGAGGCACGATTTGCTGCATATATGGCGGCGTAAGCGTGCAGCGGGGGCCACGGGGGCGGCTAGCCCCCGTGCGCGTTTTTCTCCCCATTCTTTTGTCGCGTTACAAAAGAATGGGTCGCGCCTCGCGAGAGGTAATGGAGTAACAACAAAAGGATATCTGGCGCGAAACCTACTCCCAGCTAATAAAAAAAGAAAAGGAAATCTGCCACGAAACCTCCCTCTAAACCAAACAAAAGAAAAAGAAATCCGAAGAGAAACCTCTCTCAACAAAATAAAAAACATATATAAATGGAGGTAACATTATGATCCTGCAAGTAAAAAAACTGCGCGAGGACGCTGTGCTGCCGGTACGGGCTACGGCGGGCTCGGCCGGTATGGATCTGCACGCCCTAGTAGACGCGCCGGTGACTTTGCAGCCGGGAGAGCGGGCCATGATCCCTACCGGTCTGGCCATCGCTCTGCCTTCGCCCGACTATGTGGCCCTGGTCTTTGCACGCAGCGGCCTGGCCGTCAAGAAGGGGATCACCCTTTCCAACTGCGTGGGCGTGGTGGACAGCGACTACAGGGGAGAACTGAAGGTGGGCCTGATTAACCAGTCCCAGGAGCCCTATACGGTTGAAAAGGGAGAACGTATCGCCCAGCTGGCGGTGCTGCCGGTCTGCCTGCCCGACATTGTAGAGACCGAGAGCCTGGACGAGACCGGCCGGGGCGCAGGCGGGTTCGGTTCCACCGGTAAATAAAAAGCATGTGGAATACATAGCGCCGGTTTTAAAAGGCGAAGGCGGGAAGCTTTGCCCGGAAAAGGCGGTTTGCGGGTCGAAAATTTTTGCATTGCAGATTTTCGCCCGGATATTGCGGAGAACAGCCAAGGGTTGTTTTGGCGTCCGGCGCTTTGGGGGCCGGCACGCTTTGCCAAAAATGTAGGCAAAGCGTTCTGGCGCTCCTTGCGGTTTTACCTTCAAATGCTGCTTTCAAAACCAATTCCATCATTTTAAATCAAACAGACTCCAGGGAGGGACGTCCTATGGAAAGAAGCAAGAATTTCTTTTTACTGTTGTTTTTTGTGCTGGCCGCCCTGGTCATCGGGGGGCTGGTGGGAGAGCTGACCGCCGGGATTCCATGGCTGAGATGGCTGACCTACGGCCAGTCCATCGGCTTCAACGGCGATGGGGGCGGCCCCCTCGTCGATTTGCAGATGATACAGATAAACTTTGGCTTTCGTATGCAGGTGAGCGTTTTGCAGATTATTCTGATCACCGCCGCCCTGCTGATCTATCGTAAGGTGCGTTAGTGCGAGGAGGCCGACCATGCTGATTTTAGCTTCCCAATCCCCCCGGCGGCGGGAAATTCTCACCATGCTGGGGTATGTCTTCGACTGCCGGCCGGCCTGCGCCGACGAAACCATACCGGAGGGTACGCCGCCCGGCGCGGCCGTAGAGCTGCTGGCCGAGCGCAAGGCCAGGGCGGCCTCTCTGACGGCCGCGCCTGCCGATACGGCGCTGGGTTCGGATACGGTGGTTGTCCTGGACGGAGCCGTTTTGGGCAAGCCGGCCGACGAGACCGACGCCGCCCGGATGCTGCGCGGTTTGTCGGGCCGTACCCATACGGTTTATACCGGCGTGGCCCTTTTAAAGGGGGAGGAGAAGATCCTTTTCCACGACCGGGCCCAGGTGACCTTTTATCCCCTAACCGACGCCGAAATCGCCGCCTATGTCGCCACAGGCGAGCCCATGGACAAGGCCGGGGCCTACGGTATACAGGGCCGGGGCTCGGCTTTGGTAGAGGGCATTATGGGAGACTTTTTCACGGTTATGGGTCTGCCGGCGGGGAAAACCGTCCGCGCCCTGCGGCGGCTGGCGGTTTTCCCCGCCGGCGAGGGACGGCCGCCTGTTAAAAATACCCCAATTCTTCCTAGTGTTGATTTGAAATAGTGCTGAGTAAATATTTAACCAGTATAAAACTTCCTTAACGTTTGGCTGAAAGAGGAATAGTACATGAAATATACATTGAACTGTGACAGATTGGATGGATTGATTTTCATAGATGAAAGCTATCTGTCAGAATTGAATGATGACGACCTGTTATATGCAATGGACATTTTACTTGATTCATCTGGTACATCCGAATTGATTTTTGATTTTCCCAATGAGGACTGGGACATCGTAAGGCA
>JAAVYX010000234.1 GCA_022791355.1 Clostridiales bacterium
CTATACTTTTCTTCACACAAAGAAAAGTATGTCGCGCTATTAGAGCAGGTATTGGAGTAATAAGAAAAGTTTGCCTGGCGCGAAACCTCTATCTAAGATCCAATATAAGATAGAGAAAATCTAAAGAGAAACCTCCCGCCCGACCAATAAGAAAATGCAAAATATATAGATTTTCGCTCAGCCCATCGAGGGCTTCGCAAAAATTATACTTTGCACGGCAAAGTATAATATACTAGATATCCCGTCCGCTAGGACGATTCTGCCCCGCCGTCGCCGGACGTGTCGGCCCTGCCTGGCCTATCGGCCTGGGTCATCCCCCCAGGGCTGGGGACAAAAAATTTCTGGCGGCGGATATTGCGCCGGGCCATCCCCACAGGCCGGGACAGCATAAGCCACAACGGCGCCCGGATCATAAGGTCCTTGGCGTCCTGGAGATGGAAGGGCGCGGCCGGAGAAAGGTAATCCACCCCAAAGGAGGTCAGACTGGACAGGTGGATGAACATCCCCAACAGCCCCAGCATGATACCGTATCCGCCCAGCACAGCCGACAGACCCAGAAACAGGATACGCAGCAGGGAGCCCGAATTGGTCTGGGTAGGCACTACGAAACCGGCTACGGCCGTCATGGCGATAACCACCACCATAGGCGCGCTGACCAGCCCGGCCGAAACGGCCGATTCCCCCATCACCAGCGCCCCTACGATACTGACGGCCTGTCCCACAGGCTTGGGCAGCCGCAGTCCGCCTTCCCTGAGAATTTCAAAGGTGGCCAGCATCAGCGCCGCCTCCAGCGCCGCCGGAAAGGGCACCCCTTCTCTGGCCGCCGTCATGGTGAAAAGCAGAGAGGTGGGCAGCAGCTCCTGGTGGAAGGTGGTCAGGGCCACGTAAAGGGCCGGGCCCAAAATGCTGATAAAATAGGCTACATACCGCAGAATTCGGGAAAAGGTGGCAAAGTAGGGCCGAATATAATAATCTTCCGAGGTCTGGAAGCTTTCGTTAAAGAGAAAGGGCAGGGTGAGGACAAAGGGGGTTCCGTCGATAATCAGGGCGGCCCGGCCCTCCAGGAGCTTGGCCGCTACCACGTCGGGCTTTTCACTGTAGCCCACTGTGGGAAAGAGGGAAAAGGGCGCGTCCTCAATATACTGCTCGATGTAGCCCGACTCCAAAACGGCGTCGGTATCGATACGCCCCAGCCGTTTGCGCAGACGGCGCAGCAGCCCCGGGTCGCAGACTCCCTTGATATACACAAGACAGATATCGGTCTGGGTCCGCCGGCCCAGCTTCATAGATTCCATGGTCAGGCCGGGAGACTTGATCTTGCGGCGAATGAGGGAGGTGTTGGTGCGCAGATTCTCATTAAAGCCCTCTCTGGGCCCCCGTACCACCGACTCGGTCTCGGGCTCGGCCACGCTGCGCTTATCCCAGCCCCTGGTGTTAATCAACAAAGCCGTATCGCAGCCATCCACGATAAAGACGGTCTCCCCCGACAGGCATCCGGCCACGGCCGTTCCTAAATCGGGCGCGTCCTTGATATCCGCCACGGCCAACAGAGCGGCCTTGATCTGCTCTATCCCGCCGGCCGTCCCGTCGGACAGGTCGCAGCCGGTAAGTTGGGAAAAACGCCGCTGGTAGGAAAAGACGCCCATCACATTGTCGTTGAGCACCTCCTGGTTGGCCAGTCCGTCTACAAAAACCAACAGGGCGCGGCGCTGACCGTCCTTGCCGAAGGTAAACTCCCGCCAGACAAGGTCGGCGCTGGCTCCCAGGGTGTTTTCCAGCTGGGTCCGGTTCTCGGACAGAGAGATCCCGAATTTTTGTTTTTTCAGTTTTTCGCTTTCGGCCGTCCGGTCAGACTCGCCGCCGGCCGTCTCGCCGGCCCGCGCAGCCGCCCGGTTAAATTCCAAGGCTCCCAGCTTGCCCATCAGATAGCGCAGCAGGTCGACCGCCTCCTTTTTTCCGTTTCACGCATAATGCAAGTATTTCCAGTTCCTACGTGTCTATGCATCATAATTAAGCGGTTATCTTACCGGCAGCCGGGATGTTTTTCATTTAGCTGAAAAGGAGATTTTACAGCCAGTATACTTTGCTTTTTTAGTTAAGCGGGAGGTTTCGCGCCAGGTTTCGTTATTCCCACAAAACTGGATCGAGAGGCGCGACCGCCTCTTCTTCGCGCTTGCCTTGTCAAAAGCGGCGCAGCGGGTTATGGAAATAGACCTGCGGATTTCCTCTACGGTCCTTTCGGCTGGGTTCCCCTCCTGAACGTCCGCCCTACGGGGGCCTCCCTGTAACTTTATCCTTTGCTCTACACCCTGCGCCCCAAATACTAGCCGCTTTTCTCTTGCTTCCCGCACAACCAAGCGAACGGTTGATCCCGCTGACGGCGGATACCTGAAAGGTACCCGGACGCAGCTCGCATCCGTATCGGCGGGAGGCAGTCGGAAGCAATCGGAGACGGACGGAAGGGCGCAGCCCTGAAGGCGGCCGTAGGATACCCCAGGCGGCAGCGCTTTTCTCCCCCTTCTGTGGTCGCGGGGCAAAAGAAGGGGGAGCGTTACTGGATGAGCGAATGGAGTGATAACCAAACTACACCTGCCGCGAAACCTCACACCCAGGCCAAACAATGAAAAGTACGCCTGCCGCGAAATCTCTTTCCCCGTCCATAAATGTTAAAGACAAATCCTTTGCCTGTCCCTACCGTTTATCGAATTCTTAAAATACAGCAAATTGTATCCATGTTTACATTTTTTTGCGTCTCCCTCTGCCATAATAGAGTGCAAAGCAGACCTTCTACGCTTGTTTGACGAGAAAAAATAGGCTATAATAGCCACAGAACGGTTATGATTGCCGACGGACGGTTCCACGCGCGAAGCGCGGAGATTTCAAATTATATGACGCGCTATATAATAACTCTCTTTTCGGAAAAGCGTTCCCTCGGAAATTATGGTAAAAAAAGTTTGAAAATAGTAATAAAAGCTGATGGCGTTTGGTACCATGGTTCTAATATGCTTTTTCAGAGTTAAGAACCAACCGTACAATTACACGGTGGAAAGAACGCGCGGAGGCGTTTTCACACCAACCAAGCGCTTCGGGATATGATGATAATGGAGTGGAAAAAGGGTATTTGTATGCTTTGCCGTGCAAAGCAAAATTTTTGTGAAGCCCTCGATGGGCTGAGCGAAAATC
>JAAVYX010000235.1 GCA_022791355.1 Clostridiales bacterium
CAGGGTGACCGTCACCTGGCCGGAGGGACCTCCGGTGATCTCGTGGAAACGGAGGATCATCCCCTCCCCGTTGGCCTCGGCCGTCTTCATGGTGGTAAGCTGGACATTTTCATTGTCCACCGTCAGATAGCGGCCGCTTCCCTCGCCCGCGCCCTGCTGCGGGCCGCCGATGACGGTCGCCTGCAGGGGATAGCTGACCTCCCAGCCGAACCGGGCGGTTTCCGACACGCCCGCTTCCGTATTGGAGGAAAGGGCGTAGGTGAAGGTGACCGCGCCGGGCTGGTCTCCCTGGAAGTTGGTCTGCCACATATTGTTCATGACGTAGCTGTAAATATAGGGCTTTTCGGATTTGTAGTCAAAGGACCAGTTGCCGGTTCGCCGCTCCCCAAACTGCACCAGGCTGGTATCGGGAATAGCCAGGGTCATATTGTAGCCGTCCCCGTCCTGGACGTTGACCCATTTGCCCGCGGTATACCAGTCGGTAGAGGTGCCGTAGACCTGCTCTCCCTCGGCCGCGTTGCCGGCGGGCAGGTCGTAGCGGATTTCGTAATCCGGCCCGGCCTTGAAGGGGAAGGTATAGAAGGCTTCTTCCTTATTCTTTACACTGGGCAGCGGGGTCTTGACCACCGTATTCTCGATGTCGATACGGGGCAGGTCGTTATACAGGGTCACCTTCTGCACAATACTGTCGGCCCGGAAGGTGGAGGTGTCCAGACAGGCCGTGACCCCCACCGCCTTCTCCTCCAGGGTCAGCGTACCGGCCGCCGCGTCGGGGGTGTAGAGGGTCCACTTGTCCGCGCCGAAGTCGGCTCCCTGGTTGGCAAAGGGGATACCGTGATCGTCATAATACTGATACTGGTTGAACCCGGCCTCCGCTCCGCCGTCCACCAGCTCCCGGTTTCCGTTTTTCTTGTCCAGGATGCTGGCGATGGTTCCGTCCTCTTTAAAGGCCACCTTGTAATATTCGTTTTCCACGACCCTGCCCTCGGCCTTTACCTTGCTGGTAAAGGAGGGGGCCGCCGCCGCGCTTTCCACCGTAAAGGTCTTGTAGCCCAAGGCCGGGACCTTGGGGGCGATAAAGGTCAGCTTTCCGTCCTCCACCGTGTAGGGGATGGAGGTCTCGCCGTCCTTTATGACGAAATATTCCGGGAAGCCGTCGAGGCCGGCGACCGTCACAACATCGTCCCGCTCCCAGTTTAGGGGATTGTAGACGTAGACGGCCCGCCCCTTGGTGGGAACAGTGGAGGCCAGCGCGTCCAGCGATCCGCTCAGCGCCTTACCGGCCAGATTTTTGGCCGCGAAGGCGTTGGAGCGCTTCCATTCGAACTGGTTGTGATAGTCGGCGTTATCGTCGTCGTAGCCGGCCGCGCCCCAGGTGTGCTCGTCGTAGGTCAGGTTGCGCTCATAGGCCTCGTGCAGGTCGGTATAAGGATATTTGGCCCCGGCGAAAAGGGAGGCGAAGGAGGAGGCCGTCTCGGCTACGGGGATCAGAGCCCCGGCCCGCTTGTTGACCCCCGACTCATAGGCGGTAGTGCCCCAGCCGTCGTTCCACCAGTTTTCCTCGGTGCCGGTCTCGGTCGGGATCATGTCGCCGTACTCGGCCTCCACGTCCTCGAAGAATTCGTCCGGGAAGGCGGTCTTGATCCGGGGATAGGCGTAGCCTTCATCCGACCACTTCTTGTTCAGGCCATTGGCCACAATAACCTGGTCCTCCATGGGACGCTGGTTGTCGCCGTAGGGCACCAGGGCCATGGGGAACTTGTCGTAGGGATAAGCCGTGCGGCCGGTGCGGGCCTCCAGCTCCTTGAAGAGATTCAAAACAGCAGTACCAGCCGCGTTTACGCTGCCCTCGGGGCTGGAATGACTGCCGCCGAAGCCGAAATTTTCCGCATAATGCCTGCCGTTGAAGATCAGCAGCTTGTTCTCGGAATTACTGCCCTGCATGTAAAACAGGTCGTACTGCCGCTTCTGATAATAGGGCGAACGGTCGGGGTTCATGGAATGGATAGCGTACTTGATTCCGGCTCCCACCGCAAAATCCACATACCCCTTGCTGATGGAGGGGTTGTCGAACATCCGCTGGGTCTTGCTGATCCCGACGCCCAGCATATCCGCCAGATGCCGGTTGGTGTAGTAGGCGGCCCGGGCGGCTTCTTCCGTAGAAAAGTTCTCGGTCGTATAGTTAAACTGCCCTGCGCCGATCTCCATACGGCCCTCCTTCACCCGGTCGACGATCCATTGCAGGTCGTCGGCGGTGCGGCGGGTCATGTAGCTCTCGCCCAGCATGAAGCCGGACTCGACGGCGTACTTGTACTTTTCCAGGTCGTCGGCACGGTTGTCGGAATTTTCCATGTATTCCTTCACCGAATCCAGGTAGCCGGAAAAGGTGCCCTTTAAAGCTTCCTGATACTGGGTGTAGCCCAGGTCGGTGTGCATCTCCTGGCAGAGATAGACCTCCCAATGACGGGTCCGCTCCCAGGCCCCGTTTTCGTAGGTCCCCTTGGGGCTGCCCGTTCCCCCGGCGTTATCGTACAGCTCCACCTTCAGGGCGGTGGTCCGGCCGGGTTCCAGCGCGTCGTGGGTGTCGGTCACCGGGAGGATCACGGTCTGCTCGCCGGTCTTGATTTCTCCTAGCTCGGCTACATAGGCCCGGTCCTTGCCCACGGTGATTTTGGCGTAACCGGTAAAGGGCCGGCCGCTGTTTTGCAGGACGGCCTCGGTCTCCTGCTGGCCGTCCTTGCGGATCATGGAGGTGGCCCGCACCTTTTTGAAGCTGACCTGACTGTCGCTTTCGGCCCCGCGGGCGGCGGGGGCGGCTATAGCTCCCGTCACGCAGACGGCCAGGATCATGCTGAGGATTTTGCTGAGCCTTCGCAATGTTGGTCTCATCTCTGATTCGCTCCTTTACTGGATCGATATTAGGATATTGCCGATATGCGCGCTCCTGCGTCTGTTATAAAAGAGCGAAAAGCCTTCTTTTAGCCCATCCGCCGTCCTTTTCCGGGTCAAAGCACGCGTCAAACGTCTGTTTGACCTGCGTTTTTTTCCTAAAAATCGACGCTGTATGCGCAAAAATCCGCTATTGCTCTGTTTTTAGAACCTGTATGCATCGTTAGGGGACGACCTATACCCAAGAAAGGCTTCTGCCGGGCAAGGCAAATTCTCGCGGGCAGCCTGTGATACGACAGGAAAATGGAAGGCGAATCAGCCTAAAAATTTCCCGCGCAAAACAGTGCGTTGACGCTGCATACAGGTCCTTATAACAGACTCCAGCTGTTTTCCTCCTGCTATCCTTTTTTTAACCGATTCAAACCCGGACCCGCGCCTGAATCGTGATAACCTCCTTTCCCTCCGAACGGCCGCTGGGCCGGATGGTATACCGTTTGACCGATTCCGGTATGATAAAGGTCTCGGCGTAGTGCACCGTAAAGGGCGGAAAGGACCCGTCCGGGCTTTCCACCAGGGCCTCGCCGCCCTCCACCAGATTGAGCATATGTACGCTGCCGGCCGTCTCGTGCAGAACCTTGCCCGCCGAGGCGTGCCGGACCGTTTCGATAAACTCCAGACTGTGCAGGCCGGTCCGCTGGGCCTTGACCCCCGCCGGCGCATCCAATGGCCGGACCTGGTTGACAAGGTTTTCCTCCACCCAGGCGGTTGTGCGGTTCCACTGGATGTTGCGCAGACCATGATCGATGTGAATGGGCCGGGGCAGGCCGTCCAGTCCCAAGCGGCCCCAGTCCCACAGCTTGAAGGTGAAGATATAGGGGGTGGCGCTGATCTCCAGCACCATGGTATCCGCGCCGGAGCAGTGCACCGTCCCGGCGGGGATCAGC
>JAAVYX010000236.1 GCA_022791355.1 Clostridiales bacterium
ACGTTGACGTCGTCCTCGATGCCGGCCAGCTGGCCCAGCTCGGCCTCCACAGTGACGTTTCGGGGATGGGCGTACTCCACGACCTTCTTGGTCAGGGCCACGTTTTCTTCATAGGACAGGTGCGAGCCGTCGATCATGACCGAAGTAAAGCCGCCGTCGATGCAGCTCTTACAGAGCTCAAAGCTGTCGCCATGGTCCAGATGCAGGGCGATGGGCAGGCCGGTCTCGGCGATGGCGGCCTCCACCATCTTGACCAGATAGGTATGGTTGGCGTACTTGCGGGCGCCGGCGGATACCTGGAGGATCAGGGGGGCGTTCAGCTCCTTGGCGGCCTCGGTGATACCCTGAACGATTTCCATGTTGTTGACATTGAAGGCGCCGATGGCGTAGCCGCCCTCGTAAGCCTTCTGAAACATTTCTTTTGTGTTGACCAGTGGCATACTGTCTCACGCTCCATTTTATATTTACAGCCGGAACCATCTCTTATTCCCTTTAAGAGACGATGGATAAGGCCGCATCCTATAGGGGAAATTCCCCTGTTTAAACCTATTATATCGCAGGAGGGGCAAAAAAGAAAGCCCTATTTTTCCTATTTGACAAGGAATTAACAATTATGACCCGCCGATTTTTCATTCGTCCTCGCACAGACGCAGGGTGCGGACGTAGTGGAAGATATACTGCTGGACGATACCGGCGTAGGGAACCGCGCAGTCGGGCAGCCGGCCGTCGAAAAGCAACTTCATGGCCCGCTTGATCCAGACGTCGGCGGGAAAGGCTTCCATGCGGCCGGCTCCAAAAAGCAGGGCGCAGTCGGCCACCTTGGGACCGACCCCCTTGATCCGCATAAGAGAGGCCCGGGCCTCCTCCAGAGGAAGCCGGGACAGGGCGGATAGCTCCACCAGGCCGCCGCTTACCTGCCGGGCGGCGTCCAGTATGTACTTGGCCCGAAAGCCCGCCCGCAGACCCGCTAAGTCCTGAAGCTCCAAGACGGCCAGCCGTTCGGGGGCGGGGAAGGCGTAGACCGGTTCGGCCCCGCCAGTTTCCAGCGGGTCGCCGAAGGCGGCGCATAGACGTTGGATAATGCCCTTGATGCGGGGGATGTTATTGTTTTGAGAGATAATAAAGGAGCAGAGCGCCTCCCACGGGTCCTGCCGGAGCAGACGGACGCCCCCGGCCACAGCCGCCGCCTGGGCGAGAACCGGGTGGCCGGAGATGGCCGTTAGAATAGCGGCGTAGTCCCGGTCCAGATCGAAATAGGGCCGCCAGAAGGTTTCGAATGCAGCCGGAGAGGTATGGAAAAGGGTGAGGGAGACCGTACCGTCCGGCCCCTGATTGGCCCGCAGGGTGAGGGGACGGCGGCTGGCCACGCCGGTCCAGCGGCCGTCGGGCAGCGGCGACCAGCGGAAGGCCTGTCCGCAGTCCAGGGTTTGCCGCAGGTCCAGACAGCGCAGGCCCGATACGATCAAATGCGGTCCTTCCGGCCGGACCGACGGCGGCCGACTCGTTTGCGGGAACAAAACCGGCGTAGAGGTAGGCATGGGGCAGTACTCCTTTTGTTTTTTGATCAGGGTTGTGGTATACTGATCATGGTATTGATTTGGCCTAGCGGGAGGGTTTGCGCCAAACGTCCCTTTACTTCATTACCTGGTTGCGCTGCTAGATCAGGTAATGGAGTAAAAAGAAAGAAAAATCCGACACGAGGCCCGCCGCTTAACGAAATAAAGAAAAACAATAAACCGCGAAATCTCCCGCCAGCCTAAAAATCTATTATAATATGTATATTATGGCATCCCCGCCGTCCTCGGCGTGGGGCCATCCGTTAGGTATAACGTCCGCTTTGCGGACATTATACCATAAAAACAGCCGCCCGTGGAAGCTAAATTCCAGGCGGAAAAGGAGACGTATACATGCGCGACGATATTTGCACCATACCGGTCAGCGAGGTCTTTGAGCCCAGGGAGGGCTGCCCCATCTGCCGGATGCGGGACGTCATCGAGGAGCGGATGCTGGATTACATCATGGGAGCCGCCATGATGGAACCCGACGTGCGTCAGGAGACCAACCGGCAGGGCTTTTGCCCCGAGCATTTGCAGCAAATGTTGCGCAGGCGGGGCCGGCTGTCCCTAGCCCTCATGCTGGACAGCCGTCTACAGGAGCTGGACGGGCAGCTTTTCCAAAACAAGGGGCTTTTCCAGCCGTCCCCGGCCAAGAAGGGAAGCAAGGCGGCCGAGTTGACCCAGAGCTGTTTTGTCTGCGCCAAGATGGAGTGGGGTATGGAACGGATGCTGGAAACGGTTTACCGGCTCTACGAGACCGAAGCCGATTTCAGAGAGCTGTTCGACAAGCAGCCCATGTTCTGCCTCCCTCACTATACCCGTCTGATGCAGGGCTGCGACAAAAAGAAGCTGCATACCCATTCGGCCGACTTTGCCAAATCCCTAACCAACGTCACGCAGGGGCATTTGAAAACCCTTATGGCAAATGTGAGTCATTACTGTAGAATGTACGACTACCGCAACGCCGGCGAGGACGCAGATTGGGGCGACGCCCGAGACGCGGTGGAACGAGCCGTTGAATTTCTGACCTCCCGGGAGCCGCAGGCTTAGGTCTATACGGCCCGGTTTCTATTCTGTAAAGCCATAAAAACTGTCGGTAAGGTTACATAAAGGCAAAATATAGAGGGATTATGAGGGGGTGTGGAGAACTTCGGCCGGTTAAAATGGGAGTTTTCCCCCTTTTCCACCGAGTTTTCCACATATCCTTATGTCAACGGGGGGAATACCCCCCGTATAAATGAGAAGGGGTTGTAAGGGTGATACAAAAAAGATCGCTGAGAGTATTCAAAAAACTGAAATAAAAATTACGCCCGGCCTTTAGGATGATTTTTTCGCGTAAGGACGAAACAAAAAAGTTCGCTGAGAGCGTTACGGAAAACCCCAATAAACGCTTATGCCCAGCCATTTAGCCGGACGCTTGGCTCCGGCCTGCATAGAACCGGAAAATCCTGCCCAGACTAGAGTCGATATGAAAATCGACTCTCTTAGGTAGGAAGGATGAGACAATTGCTGCGAGGGGTCAACAAGCAGATTATCGAGATCAAGGATACCGACAGCCGCTATTTTGAGCGGGCCTTGCTCTTTGTGCGCCCGGAATTTGCCGATATGGGACCGGGACAGCTGGAGCAGGAGGCCAACAAATACTTGGCGACGGTGGGCCGGCCGCCGACCGCCTGGACGGCGGCCAAGGGGTCCAGGCCAGGGCCCGGGCTGTCCCGGAAGCCCGTGCGCAGCCACGCCGCCCGTCTGGCTATGGTACGGCGGCGCAGGCGGCTAATAGCCGTGGGGGGGCTGGGAATCGTATTGACGGCGGCGGCCCTGCTGCTGGTCTATTTCCTGTGAGGCCGCCTTTCCAAACAGACTACAGAGGGTCATAGACCGTCTTCCGCGAGGCGGTCCAATGGAGACGCTCCCGCCCCCCATTTGATCAAAATCTCCGGCGAAACGCTCCGCCCTAAAGGAGCCGAAGGTTTTACGCCTCTTGAACAAAGGCTTTCGCCCGTTGCGGCAGCGCTTAGGAAGTTACCTCGCCTCCTTTTGAAAAAGGCGAACGGATATCTTTTATACAGTGGGACGCCGTTCCCGACAATTGGAAAAACCCCCGGACCAGGTCCTATACGTATGTACAGACTTGATCCGAGGGTTTTTGCATTTTTATGGAGCCCGCCCGAACGCCTTTTGGAGGTCGACATAGATAGACCGCAGGCAATTAGATAACGTTCAGGCCTTGTGCAGCAGGGGTACCAGACAGGTGAGCAGGGTGCAGACCAGCTGATAGACGGCCAGGGGCAGGGCGGTCAAAAAGCCGGACGACCTGGCAAAGGTAAAGTAGGCGGCCAGGGCCAGACCCAAGCACATACCGACAATGTGCAGGACGGTCATAGCCATGACGTTGCTCTTGAGCCGGATAGCGGCGGTGAGCAGGGCGGCGAAGCCGCCGACCGTTCCCCGGTAAAAGGCGGGCGCGTCGGCCTTTTTGACGGACTCGGTGGCCTGCTCCAGCAGGGGGACGGCTACAGAGGGAATAAGCTTGATCGACTCGCCGTAAAGGCCGAAGGCGTCGCAGAGCATTTTGGCGGTCAGGTTGGGGTCGGCCGAGTCGATGAGCAGGGTCACGCCGGTGGCAGACAGGCGCTGCAGCTGATAGGCGATACCAGGGTCGGCCTCGTAGCCCGCCACAAACAGGCAGGAGGGCTGGCCGTCCACGGCCAGATAGACCGGGAAACCGCCGCCGCGCCGCACCTTTTTATCCACCTCGGCCGACGGGGTTCTGACCCCGTGAAGCTCCAGCAAATCGCGGCTGCCTATGAGCACCCGGGTTTTGCCGACCCAGCCCATAAGACCCAGGCCGTCCTTGTAGGTAACGTTGTCGCAGCCCGGCAGGCGAACGCTCTTGTCCAGCATTTGGCGGAAGATGGAAAAAATCGGGCTGCGGGCCTGCCGAGCCACCGATGCGGCCAGCAGAATGGCCTCGTCGATGGGATTGGCGCTGAGCAGATGCATTTTATAAAGCTTTACCATCCCGTTGGGGAAGAGCTCGTCGGCTGAGAAGGCGATGGCGTTGGCGTAGCTCAAATCGTCAGCGGCCCGATAGCCGGTGAGAACAGCCCCCTCCCGGTTCAGACGTTTTCCCGCACTGGACAAGGGCAGATTGCTCAGCAGCAAGGTGGTGGGGGGGCAGGCCAGGCAGAGCAGGACGGCGGCAAGGTTGATCCCCGCCGGCAGATTGACCGCAAGACTGACGATCAGTCCTGCCGCCAGAGCCAGGCCAAAGGAGGCCAGAGAGACCTTTAAAACCGCCCGCTCGTAGGGGTCGGCGCAGTAGGAGTGGCGCAGGAAGTTCTGGGGATGCACCGTCCTTCTTCTGGCGCAGATCAGGGCCTCGCCGATAACCGAACCGTCGGCCAGCGGGCCGGTGAGGGGCGGATCGTCCAGCAGCAATACGGCTCGCTTTTCGTCGTCGTCGGCCGCCAGCTCAAAGTTGCGGCGGATGCGGCCCAGCAGGGTCATCTTGCCGACGCCGCCGAAAAGCAGGGCCATAGCGGCCAGCGCGCCGAGCTGGGGGGCGGCGGCCGCGTTGCCGGTAGCCAGCATAATCAGGCTGTGGGCCAGCACGCCTACTACCGACAGGGCGGCCGGCGTATCCATATCGGGCCGCATGCAAAAGAGACTGCCCAGACCTCGCATAATATTCAGGTTAATCAGCGCCGCTAAGCAGACAAGGGAAATATTGGCGATCAGGTAAACCGTCAGGTTGGAAACCTTGAAACTGTCCAGCAGGGAGGTGGACAGCAGGAAAAGAAGCAGGGTGATGATCAGGGTGGGTATGGCGCGGGCTTTCAGCCGGCGGCTTCGGTTGCGCAGGTCGGCGCGGATGGACATGGCGTCGGCCGTGGTCTCATAATCGTCGATTTCCTCGTCGTCATAGACCTCCGGCTGAGGCGGCATTTCCTCGGGGGCGTTTTCCTCCTCCACATTTCCAAAGAGAACCACGTTCTTTTTGCTCCGCCGTTCGGCCGTATAAGGATCGGCGGGCCGGCCGGATCTCTTGGGCGAGGCTCCCCGGCCGGGCGCGTCCTCCAAGGTGAACTGAATGGTAGCGCCGTCCTGCCCGCCGGCGGTCTTGTTCCCGGCGATTTTCACGCCGGTGGCGTTACCTCTGACGGGTGCGCCGCGACGGACGGGCTTTTGCAAAAAGGCCGCCGCCGGGTCGAGCTCGCCTTCCGGTGGACGGGATCGCTTTTCCTGCGGATTGCTGAAGCTGGAAAGCTCCTCTGTTCTATCTTCTACTTCATCGGCCGGGCGCGGCTTTGAGGCCTTCGGCTTCTTATATACCTGGTCGGCCGCCGTCAGGCCGCCGTCGGCAAAGCTAAACTGGGCCGCCGCCGGGACGGCCTGAGCCGGACTGCGCCGGGGAGACTGGGCCGGCTCGGCCGGCGGCTGGGGCAGAGCGGAGGTGGGGGCGGTGGTCATGACCGGCTGCTCGTTAACGCCGCCCAGTTCTCGGACCTCTACTACCAGAGGCTGAGCGTCCCGCCGCTGCACTCCCGTTTCTCCATCCGCGGCCGGGGTGGTGAAGCGGCGGGCCTTGCGCACCGGCGTCACCCGGACGGTGGAGATGGACTCGACGGGCGACGCCGGCGGCGTCGGGGTTGGCGCGGGGGCCGGCGGGGAAACAGGCGGGGAATCGAAAAGGGGTTCGGGGGCCTGTTCAATCGGATGGGGCGAAACGGACTGCGCGGGCCTTGCTGGCCGGGCCGACGGCGCTTGGTAGGAAGGCGGTTCTTTACGGGCGGATACGGGCCGGTTATCGGCCTTATCGCCGTAGAGAGCCGACTGTCTATGTTCCTCTTTCTTCTTTGCCCAGTCGGAAGAGACGGCGGAATCCGGGACCGTCCGGATGGGGACGGCTGATTGTGGGGAAGCCGCGGCAGGTGTTTCGCCGTAGAGGTCTACCGCCCGGGAATGGGCCTTTTCTTCAAACCGGCGGATAATATCGTCCACATTGCCCACATCCAGAGCGGGAATCCGGTGGGGTTGCCGGTCCGGATTACCGGCCTCCTGAGTGAACGCGAGAGTACGGGCCCGCAGACTTTCGGCCGGCGTTTGGGAGGAAGTGCGTTTGGCCTGCTCGGCGGGCAGAGCGGCGGCAAAGGCCTTTAAGGCCAGATCGGCCTCGTCGGGGGAGACCGAGGCCGGTTCCTCTTTGGCCTGCATCATGCGGCTATAAAGGGAGGAAGGGGCGGACGGGAGAGACTCTGCGGCGGGCTGGACGGACGCCGGGGGGGCGGGCCGGGTACGCTCCAGAGAGACCGTCTCCATAGGAATGGTCTCGGCGGACCGAAGCGGGTTAGCCGGCCGCGGGCCGGCGTTAGAAGGGGCGGCCTCCTCTCCCGATCCGTCCGGCTTCTCGCCCAGCAGCTCGTTCAAGGTCAGGGCGTGGGGCGCCCTGACTTGGTCCCGCCGCCGGTCCCAGCTGGTTATGGGCGGAGCCGGGGTCGGCCCGCCTCCGCCGCCGGCGGGCTGCAGGCCGTCGCTGACTAAAAACCTTTCTCCCGTTTTTCCTTTATTGTGCTTAAAATATGCCAAGGGTAACTTCCCCCTTTAAGAGTGATAAAAAGTCAAACCCGGCTGAAAAGGCCGGCAGGCTGTCAAAATAATTATTTGCCAGAATATCGAACAAAAGGTCTTTATCCGCCTTTTTCAAAAGCTGGCGGAATAAAGTGGAAAAGCTCCCGCCGCGTTCCGCAGAAGGTTAAGTCTCTAAGAAAGTAAAACGTGGGCGGACCGCCAAAGCTTTCCCTAGAAGGTTTCTGCGTGGGGAAGTACCGGCGGGGATTTCCCGATGGAGTTTACCGCGCCGCAGCATCATTGGCTCATCCGTGCGTTTTGCCCTTTGGCCGCTCGTCTTCCGACAGGCCGGATATCTATTTTGGTTCGACCGCCCGGGTTCCCGACCGCTGCCGGGCCGCCTCGTACATCAGTACGCCGGCGGCCACCGAGGCGTTGAGAGAGTTGATCTTCCCGAACATGGGCAGGGAAACCAGCATGTCGCAGCGCTGGGCGACCAGCCGGCCGATGCCCCTTCCTTCCGAGCCGATGACCAGGGCGGTAGGGCCGGCATAGCTTTGACCGCACCAGCTTTGGCCTTCCATATGGGCCCCGTAAATCCACAGTCCCTTTTCCTTGAGCTGATCGATTAAGGCGGCGAGGTTGGTGACCCGAGCCACCTTCATATACTCCAGCGCGCCGCTGGCCGACTTTGCCACCGTGGCGTTAAGGGAGGCCGAGCGGCGCTTGGGGATTACGACGCCGTGGACCCCGCAGGCTTCGGCCGTGCGGATAATGGCGCCCAGGTTATGGGGATCCTCGATTTCGTCGCAGAGGATGAGAAAGGGGGACTCGCCCCGTTCTTCGGCCAGGGCGAGCATATCCTCCACCTGGCAGTAGGTATGGGCGGCGGCCATGACGGCTACGCCCTGATGGCTGACCCCGCCGCACAAAGCGTCCAGCTTCTGGGGGGAGACTTCTTTGATGAGGATGCCCCGCTGGCTGCATTTGGCGATGATGGGAGTCAGGGACCCGCCGGCCGCGCCGTGGGCCACCAGCAGACGGTCGATTTCCCGGCCCGAACGCAGGGCCTCGGCGACGGCATTGCGGCCGGCGATAATGTCCGAAGCGGGAAGGCCGTTTTCCTCTTTATCCATAGGCATGAAAGGTTCCTCCTAAGCCGTCCGGCGGCTGGCCGGGAGAGCGGCGAATCGGTTTTTGGACTTGGTTTTCGATTTGCCGGCCGTCTGGCAGGCTTTCGCCGGTTCGGCAGCTTTGCCTAATTTGACGATTGATATCCGGCAGGTTTGCACGGCGGCGCGGGGTTCCGATTGAAAAAACGGCTGTCGGCCGTTTGGCCGTCGGGACAAGGCGGGCCGCGTGGATTTTGTTTTCTAACGCCCTATAGCGTTCTATATTCGACGCTATATATCCAATTTTAAAAAGTATACCACAAATCGACGGGAAATTGAAGATGAAACTTTGCGAAATATGCGGTTTGATGCATCTTTCTGGGTTTTATGGAGATAAAAAAGGGCGCACGTTTTTTCCGTGCGCCGTAACCGTTATTTTTTGCTGGTGCTTTAGACAGCTTGTTAAGGGCAATCTATCAAAATGGCCGTCCGGCCGGTCCCTGTCCGGGGTCTATTCAAATTCTCCCCATCCGGCTTTGCATTTTCCTTTGCTTGCAGCCGATTATTCTTTTACTTCTCTTTCCAAGGTTGCAATAACGCCGTAGCCCCTGGTCTGATTCGGACACATTGTGACAAGCCGCCATCCATCCTTGGCCAGTTGATTGAAATTTTCCTCGCATTTTTTGACGCCTAAAACCAAAACTTTATATTCGCACATATTTGATACCTCCATTTTTTATGAATGCAAAATCTTGTTTGTTGCTGCAAAGAGCGTAAGCCCGGATGGGAATTGCAACCGGATTGCACCTGCCGCCTTTGCCGGCGGATGGAAAAATGGTTATTTTTAAAGGAACCGGACAATCAGGGTGATCAGACAGCCGGCGACGGCCAGAATACAGGAAATCGCCAGCATGGAATTATAAGTGCGGAGCTTGCGCTTCTGCTCATCGGTCAGACGCGGGTCGGATTCCTTGCAGTTGGAGAGCTTCAGCGGCTTGATGCACAGCCGGAAATAGACATACGACCCTGCCCAAAGCAGAAAGCCAATCGCGGCGACCACTATGCCCAGTACCATGGAACCCTTCATTTTTCCGCCCCCTCTTTGTTTACTCTTTCCAGTATAGCGTTTTTTGGGGAATTTGCAAGATAAAAATAGAAACGTATCCTTTGCCATGCGTATGTACGGCCTGCGGCTCCGCCGGTTTTCCCGGTAGTCCCTCTTGCAAACGATTTGGCAATCGTATAAAATGAAGCTGCCGGTATATACGGGAATATCCGGGAAAAATCGCAGGCCGGTAAAATCATTTATCAGACGTATTTTCTATGCGGGAGGCGGGGAGCAAATGGACAGGGCGGAACTGGAAGCCTATATTACCAAGACATACGGCGCCCAAGCGGAATCCCCTTGGACAAGATCTCCACAGCATAAAGTGTTTCGCCACAGAAATAATCAAAAGTGGTTCGCCTTGCTTATGGACGTGCCCAAGGTAAAGCTGGGCTTACAGGAGGAAGGCGTTTTAGACATTGTAAACTTCAAATGCGATCCGATTACGATTGGATCGCTGCGAGCCGGGCCGGGCTTTTTTCCCGCCTATCACATGAACAAGGAAAATTGGATAACCGTCGCGCTGGATGGCAGCGTGCCGGACGACAAGGTCAAAATGCTGTTGGATATCAGCTTTGAAGCGACCGCCGGCAGGGTAAAAAAATGTCGAATGTCAACGAATCCATAGATATAATAGATGTATCCCTTATGTTCAGCGCTCCGCCCCATACCGCGGCAGGCCGCCGCCCATATGGGCGGCGGCCTGCCGGCTGGGATTTATCCCGTCCTCTTTTGATGCGCCCTTTCTAAAAATACGCATAGAAAGGTTATCCCAATTATGATCCATATAGTCACGGCTTTACCCTCCTTGTTATACAACGGGTATTGCTAAACGCAGGAAACATGCTTCCTTTACTTCACCGAGGTTTTGCGGCGCAGCAGAAAAACCGTCAGGGGCAGCAGGGCGGCTGCGATCGTCAGATCGACCAGGATATTGCCCACGCCCATACCGCCTGAAATCATCTGTCCAGTTTGGCCGATGGCTTCCAGATTGCTTGTCATAAACTGAAAGTGCAGCGCCAGGCGTCCGTTTTGGGTAGTGAGCAGAATGGGGATGAAGAGCATCCCGGCCAGCTCCAGCAGGCCGACGGCCGTGTTCAGCGCGAAGTACCAAACCACCGAGAAGAGAATATTGTTTTTGAGGAAGGGCTTGGTATGGCTGAGGGTGACGGCAAAATAGATGGCCGAAAGGATTACCAGGGTCTGGGTGACCATGGAGACCAATAGGAAAAGGACCATGCCGGTGAACTCTGCGCCCATCATGTCCATCATATCGCGCAGGCGCTCCAGGGGGTTGCCCAGATCCAGCAAAAAGAAAATGAAGCTAACGGCCGCCAGGCAGACCAGCAGGCCGCAGAGCAGCCAGAAAAGGGCCAGCAGAAGACGGGATAAAACCAGGCTGCCCTTGGAGACCGGCAGGGTCTGGGTTAAATAACCTTCCCGGCCGAACAGACTACGGTAAAACCGCACGGCGATGATGGCCAGGGTGCCGACCATGACGGCCACGCAGCCCATGGCCAGCAGGAAGGCGATAATAGCGGCGATGGGATAGATTTTGAACAGACGGCAGACCGTACCCAGAATCATGAGACCAATTACAATCAGGTAGAAAATCGGAACGATGCGGCCGGACGCCTTGAATTCATGCTTTAAAAGCTTACCTAACATCTGAATACCTCCCGAAAAATCTGATCGATGGATTTGCCGTTCTGCTGCCGCAGGACGTCGGCCTCGCCGGCCATGATCACCTGGCCGTAGCCCAGCATGACGATATCGTCGAAAATCTGCTCCACGTCGTAGATAAGGTGGGTGGAGAACAGGACGGTGGACTCTTCGCTGTAATTGCGGATGATGGTGTCTAGAATCACGCTGCGGGCGGCCGGGTCCACGCCGCTTAAGGGTTCGTCCAGAATATAGAGCTTGGCGCTGCGGCACATGACCAGAATCAGCTGCACCTTCTCCTGCATGCCCTTGGACATGGCTTTAAGCTTCATGTCGGGGGAGAGCTGAAAGCGTTGGAGCAGCTCCTCGGCCTTGGGGCGGTTGAAATCGGCGTAGAAGTCCTGAAATAAGTCCAGCGCGTCCTTTACCTTCATCCAGTCGCTCAGATAGGTTTTCTCGGGCAGGTAGGAAACGATGGACTTGGTGTATTCCCCGGGCTGCCGGCCGTCGATGGTCACATTGCCTTCATAGTCTCCAATCAGTCCGGCTAGGATTTTCATAAAGGTGGTTTTTCCGCAGCCGTTGGGGCCCAGCAGGCCGATAATTTTACCTGCGGGCAGCTGGAGCCGCAGGTTTTGCAGCACCGGCTGGACATCGTAGGTCTTGCTGAGTCCTTCGGCAATGACGATATTGCTCATATGGTCCTCCTTCTTTTTACGCTCTGCGTAAATTTATATATTTTCAAATTGGGCTGAGCGGGAGGAGTTGCTTCGGATTTCTTCCTATGACTTTTCTAACTCTGATCTGGGTCCGTTCTGACTTAGCTTAGGGCAAGCTTCTGCTTTCCCTTTGCCTGTATGCTTTCCTTTCGCGTCCTTCTAAAAAGAGCTATTCGTTATCTCTTACTGTCGGCGTTTAAGTGAAACGTACCCAGCTAAAGCTCTCGTCAGTGCCGGCGGGAGGCAATCGGAAGCAATCGGAGGGACGCAGTCCCGTGGGTGGCGTCAGCGGCGCAGACCTGGAGTTAGCCGCAGGCCCTTGCGTTTTTCTCCACATTCTTTTTTCGCTTTAAAAAAGATTGGACCGCGCTATTAGATCAACTTTTGGAGTATTCCGAAAAGCAAACCTGGCGCGAATCCTCTATCAACTAAATAATAGAGATAGAAGAAATCGGAAGTGAAACCTCCCGCGCGGCCACAAAACAAAAACATACAGTTTTAAAAATATTCATCTTTTGATGCTGGAAAATGCCGGCTATTCTTCGCCGCCTGGCTCCCACTCGGTCATCAAGCGCCGAATCTCCTCCTTGGTATATCCCATGGAAGCCAGCTGCTGAAAGGTTTCCTGCAACAGCCGGCCGGCCGTTTCCCGGCGCAGGGCGGCGATACGGTCCCCGTCCTTAGTGACAAACCGGCCGGCGGTCCGCTCGGCGTAAAGCAAGCCCTCCCGCTCCAGCTCGGCCAGCGCCCGCTGCATGGTGTTGGGATTGACCTGATACTGTAACGCCAGCTCCCGGACCGACGGTATTCGACCGCCCGGGAGCCAGCCGCCCGATACGATGGCCTGTTTAATATCCTGCATGATCTGCAAATAGATAGGCGCATACGCGCTGTATTCCGGCAAGCGTCGACTCTCCTTCCTTGTATTGTTGTATTAACAACCTAGTACAATAATACAGGCTTTTAAGAGCATTGTCAAGGGGTTGGGGAAAATAATTTTTCCGGCCCGCGCTTACCGCAGCGGAGGCATGTAACGTCATAACAGGAAGGCCGTCTGGGGTAGGCCGCTTTTAGGCCCTTTGCGCGGGATACGCCGTCTGTAAGGGGGCGGGACCGCCGTTTTTCAGACGGCGGATTTGACAGAACAGGTTCTAAGGAACCGGCCTGCGCGATATGGTAAATATAGAGGCCCGTCCGGCCGCGGCTTTGTGTTTATGTCAGCAGGGATTTGTTATGGTGTTGCGAATATGGGAAAAACCGGGCGAATCTACCCGAAAGGAATTGACTTGCGGGCAGGCTCTGCCCTATAATAAAATTATTAAGTTTTGCTAAGGCAGGGAAGGGGCGCCGCTTGTCGGTTTTGCGGGCGGCCTGAGCTGTACTTTAAAAGGACAAAATCTGTATGGTTTTGATCTTTTATAACAGACTTTCGTGCGTCCCGTTATCGTTTAGCGGCCATGCAGACAGTATGGAGATGAAGGCTTTTGACCGATTTTATGAAACGGACCTGGGCTGAGGTGGATTTGGACGCGGCCCTGCATAATTTTCAGGTGATCAAAGAACAGGCGGGGGAGAGCAAGGTCATGGCGGTGGTCAAGGCCGACGCATGCGGCCACGGCGCCCGGGCCCTCTCCCGGCTGTATGAGGACAACGGGGCCGACGCTTTCGCCGTCTCCAACCTGGAGGAGGGCGTCCAGCTGCGGCGGTGGGGGATTACGCGCCCCATTCTGGTTTTGGGATATACCCCGCCGGCTGAGGCCGGCCGGCTGGCCGCCGAACGTATCTCTCAAGCGGTTTTTTCCGCCGAATACGCTTCCCGGCTTTCCCAAGCGGCCCGGCAGGCGGGCGTATCGGTGAAGATACACATAAAAATAGACAGCGGCATGGGCCGGCTGGGCTTCAACTGCCGCCGGATGGAGCATGTGGATGCGGCGGCGGCCGAGGCTTTATCTGCCGCCCGGCTGCCCGGCCTGGTCCCCGAAGGAATCTTTACCCACTTTGCCTCGGCCGACCGGGACGGGGACCCGGACGGGTCCTTTACAAAGGGTCAGTATGAGCGGTTCAAAGCGGCGGCGGAAGCCATGGAGGCCGCCGGTCTGTCCTTTGCCTATAAGCACTGCTGCAATTCGGCCGGGCTGATGCTGCACGGGGACAAGGGGATGGACATGGTCCGCCCCGGCATCATCCTCCACGGATTGACCCCCTCGCCCGGCCTGCCCTTCATGGACCGTTTTCTGCCTACTCTCTCCTTTAAATCCACTGTTTCCTTTGTAAAGCCGTTAGAGGCGGGGGACGCGGTGAGCTACGGGCGGACCTATCGGGCCAAGGGTCCCATGCTGGCCGCCACCATAGCGGCGGGCTATGCCGACGGCTATCCACGCCTGCTTTCCGGGAAGGGCCGGGCGCTCATACGGGGACAGTACGCCCCCATCATCGGCCGGGTCTGTATGGACCAGACGGTGGCGGATGTCACCGGCATTCCCGGCGTACGGGAAGGGGACACGGTCACACTCATCGGACGGGACGGGGATAACGCTATCCCAGCCGAGGAAATCGCCGGCCTGTGCGGCACCATCAATTACGAAATCATGTGCAATATTTCCCGCCGGGTCCCCCGGGTTTATCTCTCGGGCGGCCGGGTGGTCGAGGTGGAAAACCACCTGCTGAAGGGTTTATAACCGAATTTTCGTAAGGGCTGGTTGGCCGGTTGCAAACGCGGCGGCCCTTGCCCCATCATGCCGGCTGTCCCCAAAGATGGAATGGCAAAATTGTTTGGAGAAGGATGCATGCAGGGCAAAGCGGAAGACGAACCGCCCGGCCGAGCGGCCGGCGAACGCCCGTCAGGGATGACAACGCCGCCATGCATCCGGCTAAACAAAATGCTGTTTTTCGGATTTATGGACTACCGGCCGGTCCTACGGCTCAAATTGTATAGATTTTCGTTCGGGGCATCGAGCCCCTCACAAAAATTTACGCAAAGTGTATAGATTTTCGATCAGCCCATCTAAGCGAACGGCCCTGGGCCGTTCGTTGCTTCCCGCAAGGGACGCTCCTAGAGGTTTGGCCAAAGGCCAAACCGGGA
>JAAVYX010000237.1 GCA_022791355.1 Clostridiales bacterium
GGAAGCATTAAGTCAGTAGCCAGCAATTGAGAGGAAGACGGTAGGGTCAAGGGAAAAGGTTATAGGGAGGTACCCCGTAGGGCGGGAGTCCAGAGGGCAGAGCCCTCTGTGTCGTCTGGGAAGGGTGTCTCACGGAAAAACTTCGTTTTTCCTCTAAAACCTGTCGAAAAGGTTTCCCTCTGGTGCGTCTTTTGCATCCTTTTCTTCGCATAAAGAAAAGGATGTCGCGCCTCGCGACCGGGGAATGGAGAAATAGAAAAAGCAAATCTGGCGCGAAACCTCCCTCTCATCCAAAAAAAAGAAAATGCAGATTTGCTGCAAACCTCCCGCTAGGTCAAAAGAACAAAACCAACACCCCGCAAAAGCAAAAAAATCCATTACATACGCATATTTCATGCAGATTGTGAGGTATCCTCATGGAGAGCACAGTCCATCATATCATCCTCTTCGGCTTGGAGTTCGATTTAAACCGGGTGGCCTTCACCCTGCCCTTTGGGGACGGCTGGCCCATCTACTGGTACGGGATTCTCATCGCCATAGGCTTCCTGCTGGCCCTGCTCTACGCCCTGAGACGGGCCCGGCCTCTGGGCGTGGACCCCGACCGGATGATCGACGTGGTGCTGGTTGCCGCCCCGGTGGGCATTCTGGGTGCGAGAGCCTTTTACATCCTCTTTTCCGACAGTCTGACCTTCCGGGACTTTTTTCAAATCCATGAAGGGGGACTGGCCATCTACGGCGGCATTATCGCAAGCGTTTTGGCCGGCGCCGTCATGTGCAGGCTGCGCAAGGTAAACCTTCCCGCCATGCTGGACCTAGCCTCCCTGGGCTTTTTGATCGGCCAATGCGTCGGCCGGTGGGGTAACTTTTTCAACCAGGAGGCCTACGGCCGGTTTACCGGCAGCTCCTGGTGGGGCATGGGCAGCGATAAAATCATGGCCGAAATGGACCCGCTCCACGGGGCGGGCGGCGAGATTCTGCTGGTCCATCCCTGTTTTTTATACGAGTCGCTCTGGTGCCTTTTAGGCTTTATTCTTCTGCATATCCTATCCAAACACAGAAAATTTAAGGGGGAAATTTTTTTGGCGTACGCATCCTTTTACGGCCTGGGCCGCATGATCATCGAGGGTCTTCGGACCGACAGTCTCTATCTGGGCAGCATCCGTATTTCCCAGTTCATCGCCGGCGCGGCCTTTGTGGCCGGCGGCGCGGCTCTGCTCTATTTCCTGCACAAAAAGAAAAAGACCGATATTCCCGACGAATACCAGCCTCTGTTTGAGGATACGATGGACGATATGGCCGCCGACCTTCAGGAGGCTGGGGAAGCCTCCGCTGAGGAGGCAGCTGTCATGGAGGAAGTACAGATTGAAATCCGTACTGCTTCCGAGGACGATGCGGCCGGCCCAGACGGCGCCGCAGCCAACGAGGCCGATTCTGAAGAACCGGCGGAGGAAGAGGACGACGGGCCCAAGGGCGAATAAAACATCTGCTTTGCGGCTGTCTTTGTCGTATCTGCCCGCTGAAGCGGGCAGATACCTTCCTGCACCAGGCCGGGACGGTCGTTTTATAGACCGCCTCCGGATTCCATAAAAATCGGCAGTCCTGGAGTCTGTTTCAAAGCGCCAAAAAATCGATTTTTGGTTTTCAAACAGACTTTACGGGACACACGGAAAGGTTGGAAAGATACATGGCGAAAATCATCGACGGCAAAGCCGTATCGACAGCGGTAAAGGCCCAGGTGGCCCAAGAAGTAGCCGTCCTCAAGGAGAAAAACATTGTGCCGGGTCTGGCGGTCATCATCGTGGGAGACGACCCAGCCTCCCGCGTTTATGTAAACAACAAGAAGAAGGCCTGCGAGGCCTTGGGCATCTACTCGGAGGAGCACGCCCTGCCGGCAGACACCACCCAGCAGGAGCTGCTGGCCCTGGTGGAAAGCCTCAACAACCGCAGCGATATCAGCGGCATCCTCTGCCAGCTTCCCCTGCCGGGGCATCTGGATGAGAAAAAAGTCATCAACACCATCTCCCCCTTAAAGGATGTGGACGCCTTCCATCCTTCCAACGTAGGGGCTATCATGATCGGGGACTATCATTTTCTGCCCTGTACCCCCGCCGGCATTATGGAGCTTTTAAAGGCGGCCGGTGTGGAAATCGCCGGCAAGCGCTGCGTGGTCATCGGCCGGTCCAATATCGTGGGCAAACCCATGGCCATGCTCATGCTCCACGCCAACGCTACCGTCACCATCTGCCACAGCCGCACGGTAGACCTGCCGGCCGTCTGCCGTCAGGCCGACATTCTCATCGCCGCCGTGGGCAAGGCCGGGTTTGTGACGGCCGATATGGTAAAGCCCGGCGCGGTGGTCATCGACGTGGGTATGAACCGGCCGGAGGGCGGTAAGCTCTGCGGCGACGTGGATTTCGACGGGGTGGAGCCCCTCTGCTCGGCCATTACCCCCGTACCCGGCGGCGTGGGTCCCATGACCATCGCCATGCTCATGAAAAACACCCTGATGGCGGCCAAGCTGCAAAACGCCGTCCGGTAATCCATGCGAATGGGGAAAGGAGGGGCCGTCGTGCGCCGCGTACATACCGCTAATCGTTTGCCGCGACAGGCGGCGGTCCTGCTGACCGCCTGTCTGCTGTTCCTTCTGCTGCCCGTAAGTCTATCGGCCAAAACGGTCAGTCTGGCGGGCGACAAGATCGGCCTGGAGCTGGACGACGCGTACACCGTCCTGACCGCCGACAACTTGAAAAAGGAGAAGGAGTTTTTAGAGAAGCTGGGCCACTCCCCCCAGAGCTTCAAGACCTATATGGCCGAACGGGATATGCTGATGGTGGCCGCCAGCGCGGACAATACCAAGCAGGTGCAGGTCAAGGCCCTGTCCACCAGCTTTTCCGAGAAGGTGGAGGACCTGTCCAACCTGGACAGCGATTCCTTCGAGCAGGCGGCCAACGCCCTGCTCCTGCAAAACGCGGGGGACCAGCTGCTCTCCTGGAGCAAGGTAACGCGGGGAGACTTGACTTTTTTACAGTCCACCTTCCAGGTCACAGATAAGCAGGCCGCTTTCTGTTATATTCAGTACACCACCATTCGGGACGGGAAGTACTACGCCTTGGTCTACTACAATTTCGGCGGCGAGATCACCGAAAGCCAGGCCCAGGAGGCCGCCGCCATCTTCCAGACCCTCCGGCTGCCGGAAAAAAAGCGCGGCTCTGTCCTGGCCGGCGGCAACCTGATCCTGCTCATGGTGATCGTGGGAGTACTGATCGCCGCCGCCCTGACCGTCATCACCCTGCTCGTTGTCTCCTTTGTAAAGGATGTGCAGGCCCGGCGGCGGGAGGAGGAGCAGACCGTCCATATCCGCATCAAGCGCCGCAAGTTTTAAGGCGATACCGCGCAATTGTAATCTCGTATGGCACGGGCAGCCTTTTCGTGGGCCTGTACGGCTTGCACAGAGCCGGCCTGCGGTACGGCTGGCGCGGGCTGCGCGTTATGGCCAAAAATACGCAAGCAAGACGGCGCGCAAGGCCTGCATACGGATTTGACAGGCAGATTTTTCGGATACTGCAACTTCGACGCGGGATGGCCGGCCGCCTTTCCGTATAATTCGTTCGGGCAAACGAAAAAGCCGCCTGTAAAACCACCAGAGAACAGGCGGTATGCGCAGACCGCGAAGGGGCCTATTGCAGGCTTGGTCTGGGAGGAACGTCGAAAAAGCATGGCGACCCGCCCACAGCAACCCCTAAACGGGTCGAATTTGCTTGCCGTGAGAACGCGTATATCGATCCGCTTGTTTTTGATTTTGCTTTGCATACGCCCTTATCCTTTGGGTAGCCTTTCGCTACAGCTTTTTCTACCCTCTTTGGCAGAACCGTGGATTTTGTCAAGCCTGCGCGTACAGTATTATCAGCGCGCATACGTGAGGCGGTCCCTGCGCGGCCGTGTATACAACCAATTTATGGCTTGCCTGCAAACGAGAAGCGTTTCGCTTTTCTGTTTTGGGGCAAGCCCCGGAAGGAGAAAGCTTTTCTTTCTATGAACGGTATTCTCATACCTGTCCTGGCCGGACTGCTCATTTTGTCCGGCTTTTTTTCCTCCACCGAAACGGCCTATTCCAGTCTCAATAAAATCCGGCTGAAAAATAAGGCCGCGGAGGGAAACCGGCGGGCGGCTCTGACCCTTCGCATCGCCGAGGACTACGACCGCCTGCTCTCCACCATCCTCATCGGCAACAAC
>JAAVYX010000238.1 GCA_022791355.1 Clostridiales bacterium
CCGCCGGCTGCTGCTAACAGGTTCTTCCCATTCCTAGTCGGTCTCTGCTCCCATCCGCTCTCGTAGCTATGAACCGGGTCCCTTATAACTTTGTTGACAACTCTCTGCTTTCCTTTATTTCCCTGCTTCCCACTTACTTCCCAATACAGCTATCAGTCCCCACTCACTATCGGCACATAAGTGAAACGTACCCAGCTAAAGCTCAGAACGGTGTCGGCGGGAGTGTGCTCCTAGACCAAGTTCCTGTTACATCCCGCCAAGTTGTCGAGAGGCTGTCAAGGGCCTGACCGAAAATAGGTACGATTTTCGGGCTTCCCTGCCAAAAGAGTGGCACTATTTGCTGCATACCTCGTGGGTTCCGTCGCCAGCGGGGGCCACGGGGGTGGCTTACCCCCGTGCGCGTTTTTCTCCCCCGTCTTTTGTCGCGTCACAAAAGATGGGGTCTAGAGGCGCTTTAGCGCCGCCACGCCAGACGCTACTAGACCAAGTATTGGTGTAACAACAAAAGGATATCTGGCGCGATACCTCACTCTAGGCCAAAAAGAAAAGCGAAAAGCCATCCCCAGCCAGTCAAAAAATTAAACCAAAGAAATCCTCCCGATATACGCTGCAATCTCATCCCGCATCCGAATGGCCTCTGCTCTGGCGGCCGCGGCAAAATTCGCCGGGTCGCCGGTCTTTTTGTAGGCGCACATAATCCCCCGAGAGGAGTTGACCACCGCGCCCATTCCCTTTTGGTCAAAGGCCCCGGCCACGTCGGCGGCCCCGCCGCCCTGCGCGCCGTAGCCCGGCACCAGGAAGAAGGTATGAGGCAGCTTCTCCCGCAGCTCGCTTAATTGGGCGGGATAGGTGGCGCCCACTACCGCGCCCACGCCTGTATACCCGTGCGCGCCGGGCAGGGACCGGCCCCACCCCTCGCAGAAATCCCCCATAGTTTCGTAAACCGTCTTATCCGCTATTTTCTGATCCTGCAATTCCCCCGAGGATTTATTGGAGGTCTTGGCCAGCACAAAAATACCCTTATCCCGCTCCTTACAGACCGACAGCAGGGGCTGGATACCGTCCGACCCCAGATAGCCGTTGACGGTCAGGGCGTCCCCGCCGAAGGGTTCAAAGGTCCGGCCGGCCGCCTCCACCGTCCCCAGATGGGCGGCGGCATAGGCTTCCATAGTAGCGCCGATGTCGTTGCGCTTGCCGTCGGTGATGACGAACATGCCCTTGGACTTGGCGTAGGCGATGGTGCGCTCCAGCGCCCGCATCCCCGGCCAGCCGTACATCTCATAGTAGGCGCACTGGGGCTTGACGGCCGGGACGATATCCCACAGCGCGTCGATGAGGGCGACGTTGAAGAGATACAGGGCCTCGGCGGCCCCCTCCAGGGAGGGGCCGAACCGGCCGAAAGCCTCCCGCTGGACCTGCTCCGGAATAAAATCCAGCTTGGGGTCCAGCCCGGCCACGGTGGGATTTTGCAGCTCGACGATTTTCTCGATCAAACGGTCTAACGACATAACAGGCTTCCTCCTCTATCTATCATGCGCGGATACTCCGCTATTTATCCTCAAATATCACCCGTCCCCGACAGACGGTATACCGCACCCTTCCGGTCAGCTCCATCCCCTTGAAGGGGGTGTTGCGGGACTTGCCCCGGAGCTTGTCCGGCTCCACCCGCCATCGGGCGGCCGGGTCGAAAAGGCAGAGGTCGGCGGGGGCTCCCGGGGCCAGACTGCCGGCCGGAATCCCCAGGATTTTTGCAGGGTTGAGGCTCATCAGCCTGACCAGCCCCGCCATGTCCATCAGCCCGGGGCGTACCAGGGCGGTATAGCTGGCCGCCAGGGAGGTTTCCATTCCCACCACTCCATTGGGGGCCTTTACAAAGTCGGCCTTTTCGGACGGGGCGTGGGGGGCGTGGTCGGTTGCGATAGCGTCGACGGTACCGTCCAGCAGGGCGGCCAGCACCGCCCTTTTGTCCGCCGGACTGCCCAGAGGCGGGTTCATACGGAAGTCCGCGTCCCGGGCCCGTAAGGACTCCTCGGTAAACCAGAAATAATGGGGCCCGGTCTCGCAGGTCACCCGCACCCCGTCCCGCTTGGCGGCCCGGATAATAGACAGCGAGCCGGCCGTACTGACATGGCAGACATGCAGGGGCGCGCCGGTCTCGGCGGCCAGGGCCACCTCCCGGGCGACCGCCGCGTCCTCGGCGGCGGCGGGTATCCCCCTCACGCCCAGCTCCCTCGACGCCGGCCCCTCGTTCATGATCCCGCCGGCGGCCAGATACAGGTCCTCGCAGTGGCTGACCACCGGCCTTTGCAGCCGGGCGGCCTCCTGCAAAGCCTCCCGCATATACCGGCTGTTGGAAACCGGGCGGCCGTCGTCGGTAAAAGCGGCGGCCCCGGCGGCCGACAGGGCGTTAAGGTCGGCGGGAGTCTCCCCCTGTAAGCCCATCGTAATACAGCCGGCCTGGTAGATGCGTACCGGCTGGCCGGCCGCCCGGGTCAAAATATCCCGCAGGACCTGGGGGGAGTCTACAGCCGGCGCCGTATTGGGCATGGCCAGCAGGCTGGTGACGCCGCCGGCGGCGGCGGCCAGGGACCCGGTGCGCAGATCCTCCTTATGGGTCTGTCCCGGGTCCCTGAGATGGACGTGCAGGTCCACCAGACCGGGCAGGGCCAGCAGCCCGCTCCCGTCGATTACCCGGTCGGCGGGCCTGTCCCCCGCGCCGGGGCCGGCCGCCGCGATTTTGCCCTCCGCGATGTAGAGATCGCCGGTCTCATCCCGATTGGAGGCGGGGTCTACGATGCGGACGCTGCGTACGGAAAGAGTCATGCGCATATCCTCCCTTTTAGAACCTGTGTTCACAATCGAAACTGCTGGATAAACAGTCTTTTCATGCCGCTCGTCGTTCCGGTGGCTTACCATACCGTCGATTGACAAGGTATCATACGGTTTTACGGGGATAAAATTGCCGCACGCCGCGTTGTCCTGGTTCCCCGCCGAAAGGTAACTGAGCGAAGCTTGGTACGTGGGCCGCTCGGCAGAGCAGCTAGCTGTCGCCCGCCTACATTCGAAAACGCTGCTAGTCCTCATTATGGCCGCCGCTGTTCGTATTAGCCTCCCAAGGTAGATGGTCGACTACAAAAGATCATACGCACAGCAGCCGCCCAAAGAGCGACTCTCACGGGCGGTCAAAATGGAAACTGGCAGGGCGGACCGCGTACCGATGGCTCGGACGCCTTCCGGCCGGCAATAAAAACAACGCCGTATGCGCGGATTTATCCCCGTGCCCTTGGAGGCAGACGGCAAGAACGTCTGATAAATTTGCCTGAATCGGCACGAAAAAAATCCTCGTTCAAGCAGCATTTGCATGCGGCGCAACAGGCCCTTATCCCAAAACCAGGGTCTTGGCCACGGCCAGAACCTCTCTCGTGTAATAGCATTCCTGTAGGTACCAGGGGGTGCGGGCGGCCACAGCCTTGGCCGAAAGACCGTTTTTCCCGGCGTACCATTTGCCCCGCCACTGATGAAATCCGTCGGTGGCCACGGCGATATCGGCAGGCAGACCCTGCTCCCGTATGACCGCCGCCGAAAAGCGAAGGTTTTCGGCCGTGTTTTCCGAACGGTCCTCCATATAGATCCTGCTCGGCTCCACGCCCCGGTCCTCCAGGTACCGGCGCATGGCCTCGGCCTCGCTGATTTCCTCCCCCGGCCCCTGTCCCCCTGAGACGACGCAGGGCGCGTCGGGATGGGCGGTCAGATAATTGCAGGCCGCCTCCAGCCGTTTAGAGAGCATCAGACTGGGGTCCTCCCCCCTGACCTGACAGCCCAGCACCACCAGGGTGCGGTTTTCCGGTCCGGGCGCGTCCCACTGGGCCGACAAAATGAGGCCCAGCAGCCCCAAAACGACGGCCGTCCCCGCAAAGTAACAGGTAAGGGCGATCCGCCAGAGCAGGCGGGTCGCTTTACGGGACTTTAACCGTTCCCGCAGGGGCTTGTACCATAAAAACAGCAGGGTCGCGGCCGAATACAGCATGGGAACAAAGGAACCGATTCCTTTGATGCCGTGACGGAAGGGGGGCAGGGCGAAAAGAAAAACAGCAAGCATCCCCAAGGTGAGGAGGAGCTTGCCCGTCCGCTTCCACAGGACGGCGCGGTTTGGATTATCCATTTATGATCACTCCCTCGCGGCGGGGGAATTCCCAGCAGCGTTTCAAATAAGACCCGCGTCTCAATAGACGATAGCGCCGAAGGCGGCGGCGATACGCCGAAGGGTCTCCGGCTCCATCTCGCTCCCCGAGTCCACCAGCGCCCGGCCCTGGTAGAGCAAAAGGGCCTCCTGCAAGGCCTCCGGACTGTCTGCCTGAAGCATGACCGGCAGCTTGGACATATAGGCGTACTGGGCCAGCAGCAGCGCGTCGGCCCTGCTGTTCACCCGGATGCGGACGGTATTGATCAGCCCGTCCTCCAGCCGCTCGGCCTCGATCAAATCCTCCCCCATATCGTAGCCGCAGGGAATGGGCTGGCTGGGGAGGATATCGTCGTCGTTTAAGAAATAAACGTCCCGGTCGTCGGCCGCCACCCATACGTCCTCAGGCTGGGCTGGGGGCAAGGGGGCGGTTTTGGCAACCGCCCCCTTCAAAGCGGCGATGTGGGCCGGGTCGGTCCGGATACAGCCGCCCAGAATCTCGGCTCCGGCATGGTATAAGCCCTCGCAGACCAAGGCGAAGGCCGCCGGGGAGAGCCCGCCGCTGGACCGTCCGGCGGCCGGACGGACGACCAGGGGAACCCGGGCGTACCGCCGGGCCTGATCCAGCAGATGGGCGGCCCGGTCGTAATCGGAAAAGCTGTTCATCCCCACGGCGGCGGCCCCCAGGGCCTGCACCGTCGCCATAAAAGATAAAAAGGGCAGGTCCTCGGGGGACTCGCCGTCCTCGTTTAAGGACATGGTAATAAACACCGGCAGTCCCGTCGACCGGCAGCCCAGGGCCGCCGCACGAGCCTCCCACATGTTGGTCATGCCCTCGCAGAGCAGAAAATCCGCGCCGCCGGCGGCCAGCCCGGCCGCCTGCCCGGCATAGTCGGCCACGATCTGCGCGAAAGGAATCTCGCCAAAGGGGGCGGGACGCAGTCCGGTCATGGACAGGTCGCCCCCCACCAGCACCTCCGGACCTACGGCCCGGCGGGTGGCGGCGGCCAGGCTCCGGTTGAGGGCGGCCGGGTCTCCTGTATAACCGTGCCGCGCCAGAACCGTCCGGTTGGCCCCGTAGGTGGGGGCCAGCACGGCCCCGGCCCCCGCGACCGCATAGGCCCTTTGCAGGCCGGCCACTGCCTCTCCATGCTCCCTGGCAAAAAGGGGCAGACTGTCCCCCTCCTGAAATCCGTATTCCTCTAAATTGGTTCCTGTAGCCCCGTCCAGAATCAGGGGCAGGCGCAAATGCACATCGTCCATATCCCGTATGACTCCTCCGCTCTTCGGCCAGCCTCGCTTTCCTGTCGGCTTTCCCTGTCAGGCCTTACCCGCCGGCCTTGTCCCACCGTCTTACATGCTTTCGGGGGCGCTGATTTTCAGCATACCCAGTACGATCCGCAGCACCGACCGCACCGCGTCGGCCAGAGAGAGTCTGGCCTGCATGAGCGGCTCGGCCTCTCCCTTGATGCGGCAGGCGGTGTAGAACTTGTGGAAGAGGGTGGCCAGCTCCAGCGCGTATCGGGTCATGCGGGCGGGGTCGTAGGCCTTGGCCGCCGCCTCCACCTCGCCGGTAAGCCCGGCCAGATGCCGGATGAGCTCCCGCTCCTCGGGGACGTTCAAGGCGCAGAGCTCCTCTGCGGTACAGCTCCGGGGCTCTACTCCCTCGGCCTTCAGGTTTTTAAAGAGGCTGCAAATCCGGGCGTGGGCGTACTGCACATAGTAAACCGGATTCTGGCTGGATTGCTCCACCGCCAAATCCAGGTCGAACTCCAGATGGGTGTTGGGCTCCCGCATGTTGAAGATAAACCGGGCGGCGTCGGCCGGGACCTCGTCCAGCAGGGTTTTCAGGGTGATGGACTTGCCCGTCCGCTTAGACACCCGGACGGCCTCCCCGTCCCGCACCAGACGGACCAGCTGCATGAGTACGATATCCAGCTTGTCCCCGTGCAGGCCGATGGCGTCCATTGCCCCCTTGAGCCGGGCCACATGACCGTGATGGTCGGCCCCCCACACGTTGATGACCTTGTCATATCCCCGCACGGCGAACTTATTGTGATGGTAGGCGATATCCCCCGCAAAGTAGGTGGGGTTGCCGTTGGCCCGGACCAGCACCTCGTCCTTCTCGCCCCCGTGTTCGGTGGCCTTGTACCAGAGGGCCCCTTCCTTTTCGTAGGTAAGCCCCCGGGCCTTCATATCCGCCAAAACGGTATCCAGCTCGCCGTCCTCGTAGAGGGAGGATTCGGGGAACCAAACGTCGTAGTCGATCCGGTAGGCGGCCAAATCCTCCCGCAGGCCCTGCACGTTTTTGGGCAGGGCGTAGTCCACCAGGGCCTTGCGGCGGGCCTCCTCGCCGGCCTCCACATAAGCGTCCCCATGGATTTCGGCGAACTCGGCGGCCCGCGTCTTGATATCCTCGCCCTGATAGCCGTCCTCCGGGAAGGGAACCGCCTCCTCCCCCTTATAAATCTGCAAATACCGGGCGGCCAGGGAATTGCCGAATTTCAAAATTTGGTTGCCCGCGTCGTTGACGTAAAACTCCCGGGTGACCTGGTAGCCGGCCTTCTCCAGCACAGCGGCTAAACAGTCCCCCAAGGCGCCGCCCCGGGCGTTGCCGATGTGCATAGGACCGGTGGGATTGGCCGAAACAAACTCCACCATGGCCTTTTGCCCCGCTCCCAGGTCGGAAGAACCGTAGTCCTCTCCCTGCTCCTGGATCTCCTCCAGCACCCCGGCGTAAAACCGGCCGCTCAAAAAGAGGTTGATAAATCCGGGACCGGCGATCTCCCAGCGGTCGATACAGGAGTCCGAAAAGTCGGCGTATTCCATCAGGGTTTCGGCGATTTTTCGCGGGGCGCTTTTCAGGGCTCTGGCCCAGACCATGGCCGCGTTGACGGCGTAATCGCCGTGGGTACGGTCGGCGGGGATTTCAATGCCGAAATCCGGCAGAGGCTCTGAGGCCAGCCTGCCGTCGGCCACAGCCCGTCCGGCGGCGGCCAAAACGATCTCTCTTATATCCTGAACGGTTTGATACACTAATTTGGACATACCTGTCTCCCTGCTTCCTTTATATTGATTTCCACCTGATTGCGGCTGACCAGGCTGTGATTGACGTCGATGGTGTAGCGCATATAGAGGCTACCGCCCTTACTGCCAAGCCGGTTTTGAATCTGCTCTCCAAAGACCCCTACCAGCAGCTCGCCGTAGCCGGTGTCGTAATGGCTCATATGCCGCTGGCCCTTTTCCACGGTCAGGCGGCTGCGCAAGCCGCCGGTCCGCTGCATGGTGACCATACGGTCGTCCTCCACCTTGAGCAGGGTGGTCACCTCTTCCCGGGCGGCCTGTAACAGGTCGGCCTGGGCCGCGGCCTCCTCGTCCGGCTCCTCGTCGGAAGCCTCCGAGCGGCCGTATTCGTAGGGGCCGCTGTCGTAGGGGTCGCCCCCCGCCACGTCGCCGTCGGCCACGCTGTCGGCAAAGGCGTGGTCTTTATAGGTTATATACCATTTTCCGTCCTTCTGTCCCAGCTTGCCCAGGGTGGTCAGCTCGATAACCTCTTCCTCCCCGTCCACATCCTGGGTGCCCTTGATGGTAATCAGCACTTCTTTCATACCTTTATCCTTCCTAAGCCCGTATCCGAGGCTGTCTTTCCAAAACCTTTCAAAACTTCAGCGATACTGTCCGCTCGCTCAGCGGCCGCCAAACAAAACGCGGGGTTTTACCGGTTTACGAGCCGCTTTAATACCTGGTAATATCCACCCGCTCCACCTGATCGCCGATCTCCCGTCCCAGCAGGATAGAGGCGATTTGGGAGAAGGATTCGGTATGGTCGCTGACATAGTAGCGGCAGGGCCGGGCTGCGGCCGCCCCGCTGAGCATGCCATGCTCCCGTAAATAGGCGGCGGCGGCCTGGGCGGCGGTGCGGCCGGTATTGATCAGGGAAACCCCTTCCCCCATGATCCTTCCGATAATCCGGGTCAAGACCGGATAATGGGTGCAGCCTAAAATCAAGGCGTCCACCCGGGCCTCTATAAGGGGCTCTAGATAGCGGCGGGCGGTTTCGACCGTCACCGGGTCCCCATCGTCTATCCAGCCGGCCTCCACCAGCGGCACAAACAGCGGGCAGTCGTTGGTAAAGACCCGGGCGCCGGGCCGCAGGGCTAAAATATGACGGGTGTAGCTGCCGCTGGCAATGGTAGCGCTGGTGCCGATAACCCCGATCCGCCCCGTCCGGGAGGCCGCAACAGCCGCCCTTGCGGCCGGGTCCACCACGCCGATAAAGGGGACCGGCAGCTCTTCGCTTGTATGTCCGGCCACGGCGCTGACCGTGCCGCAGGCCGCGATAATCATTTTTACATCCTGTGACAAAAGGAAATTTTCATCCTGTCTGGCATACTGCACGATGGTCTCGGGGCTGCGGCTGCCATAGGGCACCCGGCCGGTGTCGCCGA
>JAAVYX010000239.1 GCA_022791355.1 Clostridiales bacterium
CCTCGATGGGCTGAGCGAAAATCCATAGCATTTCCGGCAGGCGCGTCTTTTGCGTCCTTTTCTTCGCGCAAAGAAAAGGACGTCGCGCCTCGCGACCAGGTTTTGGAGTAAGAAAAAAAGCTTACCTGCCGCGAAACCTCTATCTCATCCAATAATAAAAAAGGAAATCTGCCGCGAAACCTCCCGCTTAACGCGAAAATAAAAAATCCTTTCTACCAGCATACTTTATTTTGATTCTACATGCAAGCCGTGTTAACAGCTTGATAACCGCATAAATAATTTGTGAACAAATGGAAATCCCACGAAAACGTATTGCGGGCACGGGATAACTCGTGTATAATATTTCTATATAAAAAGACAGTAGCCGATGCGTCGGCCGAACGGCGGGGGATAGGTATGTTTACCAGACAAAACAGCGTCGGCCTTTTTGGGGTGGACGCTTATATGGTCCGGGTAGAGGCCGACCTTTCCCGCGGCATGCCCGGTTTCGACATCGTCGGCCTGCCCGACGCGGCGGTCAAGGAATCCAGAGACCGGGTGCGGGCGGCCGTGCGCAACAGCGGCTTTACCTTTCCGGTAAATAGGGTAACGGTCAATCTGGCCCCAGCCGATATCCGCAAGGAGGGCGCGCTCTACGACCTGCCTCTGCTGGTGGCTATTCTGACGGCGGCCGGTCAGATAGAAGCCGATTTGGAGGACGCCGCCTTTATTGGCGAGCTTTCCCTAGACGGGACCGTCCGCCCGGTTAACGGTCTGCTGGCCATGGCCATCCAGGCGCGGCAGAGCGGCCTCAAACGTTTTTTCGTCCCGGCGGCCAACGCCGCCGAGGGGGCCGTAGTGGAGGGGCTTGAGGTCTATCCGGTGGAATCGGTCCCCCAGCTTGTCTCCCATTTTCGTTCGGGCGATGTTCTGCATCCCGCCAGCCCCGGGGAGGAGACGGCCGGCCCCCTGCCCGCCGCGCCGGATTTTTCGGACGTCAAGGGCCAGGCGGCAGCCAAAAAAGCCTTGGAGGTGGCCGCCGCCGGCGGACATAACCTGCTGCTTATCGGCCCGCCGGGCGCGGGCAAGAGTATGCTGGCCAAGCGCCTGCCCTCCATTCTGCCGCCCCTTACCTTCGACGAGGCGGTGGAGACCACCAAAATTCATTCCATCGCCGGGGTCCTGCCTCCCGGAAGCTCCCTTGTGCGGCAGCGGCCCTTCCGGTCCCCCCACCATACCATTTCTCCCGCCGGCCTTTCGGGCGGCGGCGCCGTGCCAAAGCCGGGGGAAATCTCCCTCTCCCATAACGGGGTGCTCTTTTTAGACGAGCTGCCCGAGTTTGGCCGGGCTTCCATGGAGACCCTCCGCCAGCCCTTGGAGGACGGGCGGGTCACCATTTCCCGGGTTTCCGGCTCCCTGACCTATCCCTGCTCCATCACCCTGGTGGCCGCCATGAACCCCTGTCCCTGCGGGTTTTACGGACATCCCGCCAAGCCCTGCGTCTGCGCCCCGGGAACGGTGTCCCGCTATCTTGCCCGGGTATCCGGTCCTCTTTTGGACAGGCTGGACCTGCATGTGGAGGTGCCCCCAGTGGATTACGAGGCCTTGCAGGCAACCGGCCGGGAGGAAACCTCGGCCGACATCCGCAAACGGGTGTTGGCCGCCCGGCAGCGGCAGCAGGCGCGCTACGCCGGCGCCGGCGTGGGCTGCAACGCCCGCCTGACCCCCGCCCTGCTGCAAACCTTTTGCCCCATGACCGACAGGGCCTCGGCAGTGCTGGGGGCGGCCTTCGACCGTTTGGACCTCTCGGCCCGCTCCTACGACCGGCTGCTGAAGGTGGCCCGCACCATCGCCGATTTGGACGGCGCGGAGGTTATCGACACGGCGCATATATCCGAGGCTATTCAGTTCAGGAGCCTGGACCGGAAGTATTGGAGCCGGTGAGATATGTAAATTAACAATTAATAATTGGCTCGCTGCAATCCTTTTTTATGCCGGCTTCCGAGATAGATATTTTTAGTTTATGGATAAAATCAGCCTTGTTTTGTCCGTATACTGCTTTGCTGACCTTTGCGCTCATGCTGGTGCGGCTTCACAAATAGATCTCGATAAGGCTGGATTGCCCTGATCGCAACCACATTGCCGCCTTTCTCTCTCACCCGTCATCCCCCAATTATTAATTGTTAATTATTTCAGCGTTTCGGCCGTTAGCCGGCGTTTTTCCGGCTTGGCCTATCTTATCATATAGGAGGAATACATATGTCTCAGAACAAGCTGCTGCAAAAAGGCGTGGCTCTGTTCCTCTCCCTGCTGCTCCTTGCCGGCACGCTCACTACAGCCAGTGTGCTTTCGGCCGGAGCCGCGGAGCCGGGCGGGTCCATTGTTTCCGGTTCGGGCCTCAACCGCAACACCCTTGCCAAGGGCGATTTGGACGGGGACGGTAGGGCCACCATTTCCGACGTGATGGAGGGCTGTAAAATCCTGGCCCGCAAAACCCAGAATGTCCAGGAGGACCCCTACCTTATCTGGGCGGCCGACATCACGGAAAACGGCGACGTGGCAATCGACGATATCATGGAGATGTGCAAGATGCTCGCTCGGGGCGGTATGGTTGGCGCGCTCTGGCCATCCGACCCCATCGAAGCCGGCAAACAGTATGTGCTGGTGTCGGGCTGCGGCGTGAAGCTGCTGACCGTGGAAAACTCCAGCCTGCGGGACAAGGGCAACGTCCAGCAGTGGAGCGACACGGGCAGCGACTCCCAGCGCTGGCTGCTTCAGGACGAGGGAGACGGGTTTTACGGCCTGCTCAGCGTCAGCAGCGGCAAGGCGCTGGACGTGGCCGGCTCCTCTGCCGACAGCGGGGCCAACGTCTGGCAGTGCGGGGCCAACCACAGCACCGCCCAAAAGTGGAAATTCACCGATAACGGAGACGGCTCTTACCGTATACAGGCCGCCTGCGCCCCCGAGCGTTCCCTGGAGGTTGCCGACGGTTCTCTGGAAAACGGGGCCAATGTCCAGCAGGGCGACTCCAACGATTCGGCCGCTCAGAAGTGGTATCTGCGGCAGGCGGAGCCCCAGGAGGCCGCCCCCACCGCCGCCCTGGCCGACGCGGCCTTTAACGCTTGGACGGAGCAGTACTATTCCCAGAGCGGCCCCCCGGATTACAGATACGGCAGCTTTACCAACGATTTCTGGAAGGGCGCCGAGATGTTTGAAATTGTGCTGGACGCTTACGAGCGTTCGGGCAGCGACCGGCACAAGGAAATGATCGACGAATGCTACCGGGGCTTTATCCGGCAGCACGGCGAGAGCTGGCTGAATAATAAGTTCAACGACGATATCATGTGGATGGTCATCGCCTGCGCGAGGGCCTACAAGGCCACAGGCAACCAAACCTATCTGGACCAGGCCAAGACCCATTTCGACGCGGTCTATGAGCGGGCCTGGGACGAGAATACCTTTGGCGGCGGTATGTTCTGGACGACCGACAATCGCAATAAAAATTCCTGCATCAACGGTCCCGCCGCCATCGCGGCCTGTCTGTTGGGCGAGACGCTGGAGGACGAGAGCTACTACGATACCGCTAAGAAAATCAACGCCTGGCAGCGGGCCAACCTGGTGGAGGCCGACAACGGCAAGGTCTACGACGCCTGGAACGGCAAGGGAGACGGTAAAAACCAGGCCGACTATGAGCTGAACAATTGGTCCTCCACCTATAACCAGGGCACCTGGATCGGGGCCTGTACCATGCTGTATCAGCACACCGGCGAGCAGCGGTATTTCGACGACGCAAAGCTGGCCGCCGACTATACCAAGGACAGCATGTTCAGAAACGGCGTCATCAACAGCGAGGGCGGCGACAACGCCGACCTGTGGGGCTTCAAGGGCATCCTGACCCGCTGGCTGGGTTATTTTATCCGGGAATGCCAGCAGGACCAGTATACCGAGTGGCTCCAGCTCAACGCCAAAGTTGCCTGGAACAACCGGAACGCCGACGGTCTGGTGCAGACCCAGTGGGGGACCAGAGCGGGAGACGACCGGAAATATAACGCCTGGAGCTGTTCCGGCTTTGTGGCCCTCATGCAGAACTGTCCCCTGCCCAAGGAGGAGCCCGACGATCCTCCAGGGCCGGTTGAGCCGGTGGACCCCAGCGACGACGTCGTTTCCGGCCAGCAGTATACCATTGTTTCGGCCTGCGGCGGCAATCTTTTGTCGGTGGAAAACTCCAATCAGAAGGACAAGGGCAATGTACAGCAGTGGAAGGCAACGGGCAGTAATTCCCAGCGCTGGCTGGCCGAGGACGCGGGCGACGGCAGTTTTAAGCTGACCAGCGTCAGCAGCGGCCGGGCCCTGAGCGTGGAGGAAAACGCTGCCGAAAGCGGCGTCAACGTCTATCAGCAGGCCTTCGAGAACGGCGGCGGACAGAAATGGAAGTTTACCAAAAACGAGGACGGCTCCTACCGTATACAGGCCGTCTGCGCCCCCGCGTGTTCTCTGGACGTATCGGGCAGCTCCACTGACAGCGGGGCCAATGTGCAGCAGTGGGAGTCCAATACTTCCACCGCCCAGAAGTGGTATCTGCGTAAGGCGGAGCCCCAGGAGGCCGCCCCCACCGCCGCCCTGGCCGACGCGGCCTTTAGCGCATGGATAGACCGGTATTACACCACGGCCGACACAGATGAGGGCGTGGCCGGCCGCTTTGGCGCCGGCTTCTGGATGGACGCCGAAATGTTCGAGGTGGTGCTGGACGCTTACCAGCGTTCGGGCAACCGGCGGCATAAGGCCATGATAGGCGAAGTCTACCGCGGCTTTGTGGCCGATAACGGCCAGAGCTGGGAAGGCAATATGTATAACGACGACATCATGTGGATGGTCATCGGCTGCGTCAGAGCCTATAACGCCACCGGCGACCAGACCTATCTGGACCAGGCCAAGCGGCATTTCGACCTGGTGTATGAGCGGGGCTGGGACGAGACTCTGTTCGGCGGCGGCATTTTCGGGACCACCCAGAACAGCAATAAGAACTCCTGCATCAACGGCCCGGCCGCCATCGCGGCCTGTCTGTTGGGCGAGGCGCTGGAGGACGAGAGCTACTACGATACCGCCAAAAAGATCAACGCCTGGCAGCGGAAGACCTTGGTGGAACCTGAAACCGGCAAGGTCTACGACGCTTATAATTGTACGGGAGACCCCTCCAAGGAATCGGATTATGAGCTGAACGCTTGGCCCTCCACCTACAACCAGGGCACCTGGATCGGGGCCTGTACCCTGCTCTATCTGCACACCGGCGATCAGCAGTACTTGAATGATGCCAAGCTGGCCGCCGATTATACCATGAACGAGATGTACGAAGGAGACGTCATTAATAACGAGGGGACCTCCGATCACGATTTGTGGGGCTTCAAGGGCATCCTGGCCCGCTGGCTGGGCTTCTTCATCCGGGAGTGCGGACAGGATCAGTACACCGACTGGCTGTGGCTCAACGCCAAGGTAGGCTGGGACAACCGCAACGCCGACGGGGTTGTGCAGACCCTGTGGGGCGCCCGGACCGAGGACAGCGACCGTTATAATTCCTGGAACTGTTCCGGCTTTGTCTCCTTAATGCAAAACTGTCCCTTTTCCAGAGTCGAGCCCAAGCCGCCGGTAGAACCCAAACCGCCTGTTGACCCGGATCCGCCGGTCGATCCCAATCCTCCCGTTGATCCGGATCCTCCCGTTGATCCGGATCCTCCCGTTGATC
>JAAVYX010000240.1 GCA_022791355.1 Clostridiales bacterium
CCTGTTCTCCCATGTAGAGAGTAAGAAACGCCGCTTCTGCGTCGTATTCAGTTTTTAGTACAATACCCTGCTTGTCCGTCGCTCGAAAAACCTTGATTTTCCAGTGTTTTCAAAAGTATCGTTATCTAACGTCAGCTTTTGTACGACATGAATATACAAATGCAGCACCGCCTTTGTAAATGGATTGGTATACCCGACGAATGGCCCTGCGCTTATACGTTCCGTTAGGGCCGGCCTGGGATGCCAGTGTCGACAGGAACGCAAGCCCATGTCAATATATTTTATGCGGCGGCGTGGGGATAGGTGCGCGATTTTCCTTCAGATTATACTAGATTTGGATTTGTGGGCGGAGGTCTGGGAAAGGGAGCCGCCCAGCTGTATGTCTATGTCTTTGCGGACCTGCCTGTTGAGTACCACCGTCATCCTCTGTACCTCCTGACCGCGGCGTCCGCATACTGCAGCGTAGTAACGCGCTGGCTTATCTTTTCGCCGTCCAGATAGGTATCGCCCGCCTCTACCACAATGACCGGATTTACATCGGCCGACGCGGCCGCGTAAGACAGGTTTCTCTCCAGTCCTTCAATGCCGCCTAGCCCGCGGTAAACTTCGGCTTCTGCGGCGGGCAGTACGGCCTCGCCCCTGTGCAGCAGGGCGGGGAAATCGTCCACGGGGACGAAATCCATACCCACCTTTAAAGGTGTGATTTCGGGTATCTGGAAGCCCTTTCCCCCCGCTACAGGTACCCAGTCCGGAATCTTGATTTTGTTGATGGCGCGGATAAAGACGTTAAGACCGCTGATAATCCAATTGATAGGTTTTTTAAAGACGGCCCCAATACCTTCGATGATATTGGAGAAGATACTCACAATGCTGTCCCAAACGCCCTTCCAATTTCCGGTAAAAACGTTTTTGATAAAATCGATAATGCCGCTGAAAATATCCTTGACCCGTTCAAAGGAACCCTTGATAAATTCTACCGCTTTGCCCAGATGCGTGCCGATCAATTCGCGCAAACGGCCGATGACGGCCTGGAAGGGCTTAAAAGCATGCTCGAGCAGCGTCCCAATAATCTCTAGCAGAGGGGTCAGGGCGGTAAAGACCAGCTCAAGAACAGGCGCGATCATGCCTATCACGGCGTCCAGAATGGGAAGCAATATCTTCAGCGCCGCTTCCACAAGGGGCATAAGGGCCTCCAGTTGCGCCTGAATCACCGGCATCAACTTTTCCATGATGCTGGTCAGAGGCGGAAGCAAAAGCCCAAGCAGGTCGCTGATCATCGGGAGCAGGGTGTTGATAAAGGGCTCGCCCGCTAAAAAGATTTGGACTAAGCCGTTTTGCAGCTCGTTCATCACCCCGCCTAGCTTTTCCCCAGTAGTGTCGGCCATGATGTCGGCCGCCTCGCCCACCACATCCATCTCGGTGGACATGGCGGACAGGTCATCGGCGAAAAGTTGCGAATTTCTCCGCTCAAGGACAGGGCAGCCTCGCCGGCCTCCAGGCTGCCGAACATCTCCAGCATGGCCTCTTCGCTCATGTCGGCGTTTACCCCCATCATATCCAAAGCCTCGTCCAGGGGCAGACCCGCCTCCATCATCTCCTGGAAGCTCATGCCGGCGTACTGGGTGCCTGCCGCAGCGCTGGATAGGGCCTGCTGGGCTTGAGAACCTTCGGTGCTCAGCGCGGCTAGGAGCCGCCCTAACTGTTCGGCGGCTGTAGCCGCAGGAACCCCCTGCTCCGTCATGACCGAGAGAGCCGCGCCCACCTGCTCCACGTCCACGCCGGTGGCGACGGCCGCAGGCGATACCAGGGCCATCGCGTTTCCTAGCTCCTCTAAGGACGCGCCGCCCAGCAGATGGGTCTGCATAAGGACCTTTTGTACCCGATCGGTGTCCGATAGATCCAAATTATAGTCCCGTAAAATGTCGGCTGTGGCTGAAACGGCGGTATCCAGGTCGGAAAAGCCGGCCTTTGCCAGTTCGGTGCAGCTCTCCAGATACTGCATCATACCTGCGCCGCCGTCGCCCATCTGTACACCGGCAGACAGGGCGGTATACATAGCGCCGCCCAGTTCGCTGGCGGCCACGCCGGTCTTGTCCGAGAGGTCCAGCACCTCTTGCTGCAGGCTTTCCATGTCTACTTGGGAAGCGTCGATGCGTGTGGAGACCTTGGCCATACTGGTCTCGAACTCGCTGCCGAATTCAACCGCTTTTGCGCCTGCTTCCACCAGTGCGCCCCCGAAGGACGATCCCAGGCTCATGACGGCGTTTACACCCATATCCAGAACTTTGTTAGTCACCTTTTTTTCCAGCTGGGATGCGATTGATTCGGCCTCGTCGGCGCTTTTTTTCAGTTCTTGGTAAAAATTAATCTGCGTGTTGTTAACGGTCGTATTCGAAACCTGTGTACTACTAACAACGTTTGTCTGATTATAGTTATCAGCCATAAAAACATCTGCCTTCCGCGAAACAGGCGCTTGCGCTCTACCCGTCCTGACGGCCGGATGAGGCGATTGGCTCTGCCTTGGGATAATTTAGCTGAATGATCGCCCCGCGGCGGGGGCATTTAATCTCGCCCTTGACGCGGTCAGCCTTCAGCAGAAGCTGACCGGGGCGGGCGTCCGTCCGGCAGCAGGGACATCGGATTTCCTTCATGCCTTTTTCACTGCCTGGCTTTTCAGGGCGTTGAATAGTTTTGACAGTCCGTCCTGATAGTTTTCCCCGCCTGCGCCCGGCAGAGCGTAGCAGGCCTTGAGCCGCCGCAGCGCGCCAATTTCTTTTTGGTTGTACTTGGTGGGAACCGGCAGCTCCCGGGTCCGTATATCCATTACCTGACGGATTTTTGTGTTTTCGGGCAGACCGTCAAAGAGGGCCAAAAACTGATTCCAGGACAGCCGCCCCCGCTCCTTGAGCAGGTCGACGCCGTAGGCCTGCCGGAAGGAGGCGAAAATATAGGCCGCGTCCAGATCGAAATCCAGTGCGCGGGGCCCGCTGGACTGGGCTTTGGAGCGGGGCGGGGGAAGCATCGCCTTCCAAATCGTCTGAAATAGCTCGATTCGTTCCTCCGGCCGTCTGCGCAGCCATCGGCCCGGCCGCCGCAATAGGCTTCTTAGGCACAGGTCGACCCGCTGCAAGGGCGTAAAGACTTCCTCTCGCAGCAGGGCGCAGCACTTGAGCACCCGGTCGAAGCTACCCAGCAGCCGAACGCGCCGTCCTCGAAAATGGATTTCCTCTGTCTCTGCGCAGTAAAGAGGCTGCACGGTTATCTGCCCGGCCGGCGTTTAAACAGACCGGTTTCAGCCGCTCTGCCCAGCTTGTACTGGTGCGCCAGCCGCCGTTGTTTGTCAGCGGTAGCCTGCCGTATGCGCGGTGCGACTACCTGGGTGATAAAAGGCAGAACCTCGGTGAGCAGCTCGGTGTATCGGTTTTCATAGAAGGTCAGCAGACGTTGAGCGCCCTCCTCGCCAAATACCAGGCCGCATAGGGCGGCCGACGCGTTGCCGTAAGCCCGCAGCGCTGCGTCGATGGGAGAACCCTGCGTTTCAGGAGCGGCGATGTCCGTTTTCCCGGCTCTTTGCAGGTCGGACGCCCGGAGCCTTTTGAGCTCCAGCTCAGCCCGGATGATGTCGTTGTAGCGGCGATTAAATTCCTGGGCCATACGGTCCGCGTCGATCTCCACATGCAGGGTCTCGCACACCCGGCCGTCTTGGTCGATAAGCTCCAGATCCTCGATGATAGGCGTTGTCCGTCCAATTTGATAAGCCATACGATTCACTCCCTAAAAAGATGGCGGCCCCAAGGGACCGCTCCAGATTGTTGAAAAAAACGGCTGTTCCAACCGGCGGCGCGGGCCAAGGTCCGGTACTAACCCCGGGCCGGCCGCGGTTGGGCTTGCATAGGACCCGACCGGCTCTCGAATATGGATATACGGAGCCGGCCGGGCAAGATGAAGGCGGCCGCCGGTTTTCCGGCCTTCCTCGGAATCCATTCCCAAATAGATTCCAGGGACCCTAGGCCTTAATCGGTCAGGGTCTCAAACTTGGGAGCGCCGTTGCCATGGATGGTCAGGGTTACGGCGTTGGGCTGGTTGGCGTCGCCGCCGGCGTCGGTGATGTTGGCCAGGGTTACGTCCCAAATAATGGCCTCTTTGCCGCGTACCAAGCGCATCTTGGTCTTGCGCGCCGCGCCGAATTCGAACTGCACGCTATTGCCGAAGATATAGTCGTTTACCGCGTCGCCGTTCATGCGGTCGCCGGTGAAAGTAACGGTGTACTGACCGCCGGTGACCTCTGTACGGCCCCAGCCCTGGTCGGCCAGATAGGTAGCCTGGTAGAGTACCTCGTTGAGGGCCTGAGAGACGTTCTTAAACATAACGCCCATATTAGACCATACGGGAGTGGTGTGGGGAGCCGCAGAGGTGTCCAGTTCGCAGATGATGTCGTAGTTTACTTCCAGAGTAGTTGCCATAAGATCACATCCTTATAAAAATGACCGGCGTGTCCGGCGCAGGGACCGTAAGCGCCGTTTTGTATATTGGGTCTTATCTGGAAAATCAAGACTGCCGTTTGTCGTGCGGGAAGCGTCGAACGTCGCGTCAAGAATATTTCGGCCTGTACCGTCGCTTGTTTTGCAGCGCCGCGCTTCTTGCAAGGCATCCGGCTGTCTCTCTGTTTTTCCGTAAGCCCGCAGACCCCCTGCGGGCTTTTCCCGGCCGGCGCCGGGAAGGGACAATCGGCCGCCGGCGGCCAGGGGGGAGGAAGACGGCGCTGTGACCGCTTCTCGTTCCCGCCGTATATCATAAAGCAGCCCCCCTATGACATTACATTACATGCCCCCGCGGCTGAGAAGGAAAGTAAAATCTATAGAAGACGAATGCCGGGTCTAACGATTTCTCAAAGGTAAACCGATTCGCCCTGCGTAAACATTTTGGGGGTTAAAACACATTCTAACGCCTTTCTTTCGTCTCGGTCTGCCTTTCAGCCAGACTTCTACAAAACGTCCTTTGCGGAAAGCACAGGAGGTCTTTTGAACGTTCATATAGACGCCCCGAACAAAAATATATAGAAAAGGCTTTAAATCAGACTCTTCATCCTTTTTTTAAAGAATGAAAAAGTGAACGGAATTGCTACCATAACGGCAGAAAAATTACGCCCGGCTATCAGCCGGGCGTAATAACAGAGCAAAAACGACTGCGGATTTGAGAGTGGCATTTCATAAGAAGAAGGATGGGCGAGTAATCCCAAACGGTCTGCCGGTGCATGTAAAGAAAATCGCGTCCATGCGGCGGTGAGAAAATGGCTGCCATGAACGAAACGGGGCTTAAAGATTCCTAAACAATCGTAGGAAATATAAAAGCTGAAATATTCCATCATTCCCTTGCCATTATTTTGATGAAATGATAAAATAAATATAAAAATACTGTAATTTTGGAAAGGCGCGGCTGAGGATATTCTGCCGAATGGGCCTTTCCGGCCATTGCATGTATGAAACAAAATCAAATGAGAAATGAGGAAAGGTTATGCTGTTTATAGAATATCCCAAATGCACGACCTGCCAAAAAGCCAAGAAGTGGCTGGATGACAACGGTTTACAATATACCGACCGTCATATCAAAGAGGAAAATCCCACCTATGAGGAGCTAAAAGCATGGCGCGCCAAAAGCGGCCTGCCGCTGCGTAAGTTTTTTAATACCAGCGGACTTCTCTATAGATCCATGCGGCTAAAGGATAATCTGCCGGCCATGACCGAGGAAGAGCAGCTTACCCTGCTCGCCACCGACGGTATGCTGGTCAAGCGGCCAATTCTGGTTGATGGCGATACGGTATTGGTGGGTTTTAAGGCGGACGTATGGGAGAAAGTTCGAAAGTGAGGTTTTTATACAAGGCGTAGGGGGATGCTGTACGGGAAGTAAGAGAACCGTCCGCGGGTATTCGCTGTCTGTCTGCGGTCTATAGGTTTTCGTTCGATGCATGAACGCTCTTTGACAATTCCAGTATGAAAGCCTTTCTGCGTTGCTTTCCTCAAGGTTTGGCTGAAAACCAAACCGGGACGACGGCTAGGAGCGTTAAAGCCCCCTCGTAAAACGTACCGTCTGCCTTAGAGGGACAATACGGTTTCAGGGGGGCTATGTACGCTGCGTTATTTGGCGTCGGCCGCAAGGCAGCCGAGTTGCGCTCTTGCCAGCTCGCCAAACTTGAGAACGCTTATAGTTCTCTGACGGTCCCCGGATAATTCCCTACCGGCTCTCCCATTTTGGCCGCCCGCAAGGACGGCTGCTGCGTATATTTTCCCTTTGAAGATAGATGGTACGCAAAGCCTATACATAATTTGGATTTTCTTCCTTGCCAAACCGACCGGCCTGACGTATAATATAGCCGATACGGGGCTTGCATGTCCTTAGACTTGTCAATAGAGGTGTTTTTATATGTTATTGCAGAAAAACGACGTCATTTTATTCCAAGGCGACAGCGTGACCGACTGCGGCCGGGCGCGGGATAATTTTTACGATCTGGGCGTAGGCTATCCGCTGGTCGTCTCCTCCATGCTTTTCCACAAGCTGGCCGACTATCATCTGACCTTTATCAATCGGGGAGTCAGCGGCAACCGTACCGCCGAAATGATGGCCCGCTGGGAGGAAGATTGCCTGCGTTTAGACCCCAAGCCCACCGTAGTGTCCATCCTGATCGGCATCAACGATGTATGGCGGCGGTATGACTCCAATAACCCCACCTCTGTGGAGACCTTTCAGGAACAGTATCGCTCTATGCTCCAGTCCGTCAAGGACAAGCTGGGCGCGCGCATTCTTATGCTGGAGCCCTTCTGCCTGCCCAATCCGGAGGACCGAAAGGCCTGGCGGGAGGATCTGGATCCCAAGCTGCAGGCCGTACGGGAGCTTGCGGTAGAGTTCGGGGCGACTCTGGTACCGCTGGACGGGGCCTTTGCGGCCGCCTACGCCAAGCGGCCGGGTACATACTATTCCGGCGACGGCGTGCATCCTTCTTACGCGGGTCACGGCTTGATTGCCGCCGAATGGTGCCGGGCGGCCGGAATCCAGCTGTAAGGACTTCAGGTTCCTGTCTTAACCAAACTATATTGACAAAAGAGGTGCTGCATATGCCGTGGTGTCCCAAATGCAGAAGCGAATACCGGGAGGGTTTTACCGAATGCGCCGACTGTAAGGCCGCCTTGGTAGAGGAGCTGCCGCCCGTCGAGGAAAAGAAGCTGGGCTTTGTCTGCCGGACGGCGGCGCGAGGAACCGATCCTTTTGCCGACGGCCGGTTTACAGCCGAGGATCAGCCGGTTCTCCTGCTGGGGCTGGAGGACGAGGACGAAACCCTGCGGCTCTGCGAGTTGCTGGATTCCTGCCATGTCCCCGCTTTTCCTATCCGGCGGGAGGGGGAGCGTATGCTGGAGGAAGAGCGGACGGAAGAAGGGGAGTTCCCCGCCTATGTGGAAATCGCCGCGGAGGACCTGCCCGATTTGCCGGAGGACGAGTCGGACGACTGGTATGACCAGATGATGGCCGAGGCCGAATCGCCTTACGAAATCTACGTGCCCACTTTTGCCTTTGAGCGAGCTCTATCCCTTATCGAGGAGGACGAGGCGGCCCAGAACGAGAAGGTCGGAGAGGAGACCGACGGGTCGGAGACGGCGGAGGCTTGACCTCTGGATTCGTAAACCCTAAAAACCGCCGTTTATGAAATCGGCGGTTTGCGCTCTTTTAACAGCGCCGCCACGGACGTATAGCCGGTCCCGGCGGCGTTTCCTTGTCGATTAAAAAAGTCTAAACCGAGTCGAGAATAGATGAAACAGGACTTCGGCAGGAGGCTTTTCAAAAGAAAAGCGCCTTTCCAAGGCGCAAAAAAGATCTATATCATATCTACCAGCGACGCCGTTTACTCCTTAACGAGCGGCGGAAGGCGGGATGGAATGCGCCCATGAAAGTCTCAGCCGGTAAGGCTTATGGGAATCGAGCAAACCTTTCGTTTGCAATTGGCGTTGATTGTGCAGGAGGCGAATGACCATGCCCTTGACCGAGACGGCCCTGGAATTCAGCCTGTCTCTGGCGGAAAACCATAAGACGGCTGCCGCGGTAATCGTTGCCGCCGGCGGGTCGACCCGCATGGGCGGGCTGCAAAAGCAGTTTTTGCCCCTGTGCGGCATACCAGTGCTGGCCCGCTCTCTGCTGGCTTTCCAGAACCATCCCCGGATAAGCCAAATCGTGGCGGTTTGCCGGGAGGAGGACCGTGCCGAAGTACAAAAGCTTATTCGGCAATACGAAATCCATAAGCTGACCGATCTTACGGCCGGCGGCCAGACCCGGGCCGAGTCGGTGCAAAAGGGCCTGGCTCTGTGCGAGACCGAGCTGGCGGCCGTACACGACGGCGCCCGGCCGCTGGCGTCCGCCCCGGTGATCAGCCGGGTGCTGGACGCGGCCGAGTTGTACGGGGCGGCGGCCTGCGCCGTTGCGGTAAAGGATACGGTCAAGGAAACCGATCCCAGCGGTAAAATCCTATCCACCCCCGACCGGGACCGTCTGCGGCTGGTGCAGACCCCACAGGCCTTTGATCTTTCGCTCTACCGTCAGGCGGCGGCCGGCCTGGGCGCCGCTATAGCCGGTCTGACCGACGACTGCGCCGTTTTAGAAGCGGCCGGCCAGGCCGTTTATCTGGTAGAGGGGGACTATCGGAATATCAAAATCACCACCCCGGAGGACATGGCGGTGGCTGAAGCCCTGCTTTTATACGACAGGTGAAAGGATCCTAATATGAGAATTGGACATGGATACGACGTGCACCGTCTGACGGCCGGACGAAAGCTAATTCTGGGAGGGGTGGAAATCCCCTATGAGAAGGGCCTTTTGGGCCATTCCGACGCCGACGTGCTGCTGCACGCCGTCTGCGACGCTCTGCTGGGCGGGGCGGCCCTGGGAGATATCGGCCTACATTTTCCCGACAGTGATCCGGCGTATAAGGGGGCGGACAGTCGGAACCTGCTGCGGGCGGTCCGCGCAAAGCTTACGGAAAAGGGTTTTCGCATAGAGAATATCGACGCGACCATACTGGCCCAGGCGCCAAGACTTCGCCCCTATATCCCTGAAATGACCCGCAATATCGCGGCCGACTGCGGCTTGCCGCCGGAGGCGGTAAACGTCAAGGCCACCACCGAGGAGGGGCTGGGCTTTACGGGGACAGGCGAGGGAATGGCGGCTCATGCCGTCTGCCTGCTGGAAAGGGTCGGCTAGAGAGCGGCCTATCTGTTTGCGCCAGGCGACCGATTTTGCTTAAATCAGCCAGACGATGCGCATGGCCAGCAGCAGCAGTACGCCGGGAATACCGGCGGCGGCCGAGCAGAGCGCCGACCAGGGATTCAGCGGCAGACCTACGCCGGTGAGCGGGCCGGTAAAGTGAACCAGCAGCAGGGCGGACAGACCGATAGCGGCCGAAAGCAGCAGATTGCGCAGGGGCTTTTTTGTGCGGAATAAAAAGACCAGGGCGCACAGCGCGTAAACGCAGCCGCCGATAATCATGCAGGTTCGCAGGATAGACATCCTTGTTCCTCCTTTGTATGCTTCGATTTTGATTTTTCTTCTTTGGATTGAGGGGGAGCTTTCGCGCACTGTAAGGATAAAAGATAGGGGCTGCGAGTCCTTTACGAAAATACGCGAGGAGCGTATGATGGATTGTCCAGCCGGTCTAATCCATCATATGGCGGTCGGTTGGCGATTATGTCCTGATATAGGGCAAAATACAGTCTGCTTTCATCATCTTATACACAGGGTAAAAATATTATTACACAAAATTTGGGAGTATTTTTAGTTGACATTACATAAAACATCGCGTATGATAGAACGTGTAAAGAGATCATATCAAATTACAAATCTAAATGAATGGAGGGATGCGCAATGGGACGCATGATGCAAATGCATGACATCGACATTGCCGATTTCATCAAGACCCTGGATTCCTGCAAGGGAGACGTTTTTCTGGAAACTTCGGAGGGCGATGTGCTCAACCTGAAGTCCAAGCTGTGCCAGATGGCCGGTATCGCCAACATTCTGCAGGGCGCCGTCATTGCGGAGGCCAGCATCCGTTGCTCGAATCCCGAGGATGAGAGCCTGCTGTTCCGGTTCAACCTGTATAAGGAAGTGCCGGGGGATCAGTAAGGATGCGGGGCTTTCCCTGCGGTTCCTGTAAACAAAACCGCCGATGGGCGGTATTATTTATAAGCTTTGCATAAATTTTTGCGAGGTCCTCTGACGTTCCTTACGGTCGTTTCGGTCTGGTCAAAGGTCAGGTCTCTGTGCCGTCCCGGTTTGGCCGTTGGCCAAACCTCTATGCTTTCCCGGTTTGGCCGTTGGCCAAACCTCTAGGATCGTCCCATGCGGGAAGCAGCGGATAGCCTTTGGCTGTTCGTTTGGATGGGCCGCAGAGAAATCTATAGAACCCAGCCGGTCCCGCCTATCCGACGGGGCCGTTTTTCTTGCATTGTTTTTACGCGAGGCTTTTTCCTGCTATACAAAACAGAGGAGGGGACGGATTGGAAACAGATTTCACAAAGGGCGGCGTGGGAAAAAATATTCTGATGCAGGCCGTCCCCTTGACCATCGCCCAGCTTATCCAGCTGCTTTACAATATTGTGGATCGTATTTACATTGGCCATCTACCAGGAACCGACGGGCTGGCCCTGACCGGTATCGGCCTGGTTTTTCCTTTGGTCGCCCTAGTAACCGCCTTTACCAATCTTTTCGGTATGGGCGGCGCGCCCCTTTGCTCCATCGCCCGGGGGGCGGGGGAAGAGGAAAAGGCCGAGAAGATTCTGGGCAACACCGCAACGCTCCTATTTTGCTCCTCTTTCGGCATTATGGCCCTTTGCTACCTGCTCAAACGGCCGATCCTTTTCGCCTTCGGGGCCAGCGAGGCCACCTATGTATACGCCGACCAGTATCTGTCTATCTATCTGGCGGGCACCCTTTTCGCCATGCTGGGAACGGGACTCAACTTTTTTATCAACGCTCAGGGCTTTCCGAAAATCGGTATGGCCACGACGATTGTAGGGGCGGCGCTCAACATATTGCTGGACCCTCTGTTTATTTTTGTCTTTCATATGGGTGTGCGGGGCGCGGCCCTTGCCACCGTGCTTTCCCAAGGGGTATCGGCCCTGTGGGTGCTTATCTTTCTCACCGGGAAACGGGCGGTATTGCCGCTTAAAAGGAGCCGCCTGAAGCTGGACGGCTCCCTCTGCCTGCGGATTACGGGGCTGGGCATGTCCGGCTTTATCATGTCGGCTACCAACTGTCTTACCCAAATTGTCTGCAACGTAACTCTGAAAATCTACGGCGGCGATCTGTACATAGGGGTCATGACCATTTTAAATTCGGTGCGGGAGGTGCTCAGTCTGCCGGTGATGGGGGTCACCAACGGCGCCCAGCCGGTGTTGGGGTATAACTACGGCGCGAGAGCTTACGGCCGGGTGCGGCGGGGCATCGGCTTTACCACCCTCATCGGCGGGGCTTACTCTCTGGCGGCCTGGCTGACGGTTATGGCGCTGCCGGGCGTGTTTATCCTTTTGTTCAGCAGCCACGGGGAAATGCTGGCGGAGGGGGAAAGGGCCATGCGGCTGTACTTTTCCGGCTTTTTGTTTATGGTCCTCCAGTTCGCCGGACAGTCTACCTTTATCGCCTTGGGCAAATCCCGGTTCGCCATCTTTTTCTCCCTTTTCCGCAAGGTGATTATCGTCACTCCCTTGACCCTGCTTCTGCCCCGGCTGGCCGGGCTGGGGGTGGACGGGGTATGGCTGGCCGAGCCGGTTTCCAACGCCGTAGGGGGGCTGGCCTGCTTTCTCACCATGCTCCTTTCGGTCTGGCGGCAGCTGAAAAGGGAAGAAGCCCGGTACGCGCAAAGGCCCGGCGGGTGACCCTGCCAGGCGCGAGACTTGACAAGACCTCTCGCTTGTGTTACCATGCAGTCAAACCCCCATCGGCAGAGACGGGAAGAAGTAGGCTGGAGTCCCTTTTCAGAGAGCGCCTGGTTGGTGAAAAGGCGTAAAGGAACCAGCCCAAATACATCCCTGAGCCGCGCGGCTGAACCGGAGTAGGCCGCGCCGGGCGCGCCCGTTACAGCGCAGGGTATGGATGCGGTTTTTTACATGTAGATTTTTGCTTGGATCGTCTGGACGCAGGTTCCTGGGACACTTCTGTTTTCCGCAAGGGAGACTCTCGTGACCTTTCGGTGCATGTCTCGCATGGGTTCCCAGCGTGAGCGCCTTTTGCCGCCGGCGGGTCGGAGCGCTTTTGCAAAAAATACATGTAAGCTATGTGCAGATACCCGCAAAGGCCGTTTTCCGCGAGGGGACGGCGTATAGAGGTGGTACCGCGAGCTTTCGCCCTCTGCTGTTTTGCAGGGGGCTTTTATTTTATCCCAATAAAAGGAGCAGGAAAAATGAGCTTATTTGAAGAACTGAAGGCCCGCAATCTGGTGGCCCAGACCACCGACGAGGCGGCCGTCCGCAAGCTGCTGGACGAGGGGGAGTCCACCTTTTACATCGGTTTCGATCCCACGGCCGACAGTCTCCATGTCGGGCACTTTGTGGCCATGATCGTCATGGCCCATATGCAGAAGCACGGCCATCATCCCATCGCCCTCTTCGGCGGCGGCACCGGCCTGATCGGCGACCCCTCGGGCAAGACCGACATGCGCAAAATGCTGACCAAGGAGACGGTGGATCATAACATCGAATGCTTTGTCAAGCAGATGTCCCGCCTGATCGACTTTGGGGAGGGCAAGGCCCGCATGGTCAACAACGGGGACTGGCTGCTGGGCCTCAACTATATCGATTTTCTGCGGGAGGTGGGGGTCCACTTCTCGGTCAACCGGATGCTGTCCTTCGAATGCTATAAGCAGCGGCTGGAACGGGGTCTGTCCTTCTTCGAGCTTAACTATATGCTCATGCAGAGCTATGACTTCTACATGCTGAACAAAACGTACGGCTGCAACCTGGAGCTGGGCGGCGACGATCAGTGGAGCAACATCATCGGCGGCGTGGAGCTCATCCGGAAAAAGGAGCAGAAGGAAGCTTTCGGTATGACCTTCAATCTCCTGCTGACCAGCGAGGGCAAAAAAATGGGTAAAACCGAGAGCGGAGCGGTCTGGCTGGACCCCGAAAAAACCTCGCCCTACGATTTCTACCAGTATTGGCGCAATGTGGACGACGCCGACGTTATCAACTGTATGCGGATGCTGACCTTTGTGCCCTTGGAGGAAATCGAGGCGTACGCCAAGCTGGAGGGAAGCGCCCTCAACCCGGTCAAGGAGCGGCTGGCCTTTGAACTGACCACCCTCATCCACGGCAAAGAGGAGGCCGAGAAGGCCCAGGGAGCCGCCCGCGCCCTCTTTGGCGGCGGAAAGGACGCGGCCAATATGCCCGCCACGGTCCTGACCCCCGGCGATCTGACCGACGGCGCAATCGGTCTTTTGGACCTGATGGTACGGTGCGGACTGGCCCCCTCCAAGGGAGAGGCCCGCCGTCTGGTCATGCAGGGCGGCGTATCTGTGGACGACGAGAAGGTCAGCGACGTCGCCGCCGTTCTGACTGCCGGCGCGCTGCAAAAGGGCGTGGTCATCCGCAAAGGAAAGAAGGTCTACCATAAGGTTTCCCTGTAAACGTCTGTGCGCAAATGGAAAAGAGTAACGCCAATACAAATGGCGTTACTCTTTTTTGTTTCTTGGCTGTAGAGGGAGGGTGTTCTGGGTGAGAATCTCCCTTTTGAAAAGTGTTTCCGGCGCGTAAACGCCCCCAATATGATGAATATAATTATGCTTTGCCTGGCAAGGCATAATTATTGTGAGGTCCTCCAGCGCTCCTCGCAGACGTTCCCGGTTTGGCCTCTGGCCAAACCTCTTTCTGGCGTCCCGGTTTGGCCTCTGGCCAAACCTCTAGCATCGTCCCTTGCGGGAAGCAATCAGAGGCGCTTTAGCGCCGGGGCCGCAAGAACAGCCTTCGACTGTTCGCTTAGATGGGCCGCAGAGAAATCCATAGAGATTACGCGGATTGAGCATCCTGCAAACGGGAATCCATAGGGCGGTTAAAGCAATTGCAAGGCTCTTTTATAGAGCGGGTCTAAGTCACAGCCGCAGCTCCCGCATTCTTGATCCGCTTGCTTGATTGCCGACAGTAAAGCGTCCTTATCAAAGTTTCCGTCTAACCATTGCTGTGCTGGAACAGATATGAGCTCCCAACCAGACGCTGCAAACTTCTCCATTATAGATTTTAATTCATCCATCCTGCCGCCCCTTTCTTCCTGATGTGTCTATTTCATTATAAAAGAATTTCTGGCTGTTTACAAGGTATTTGGAGCGTTTTTTCAATGGGCGTACCATATAGAAAAGGGAGACAAGAAGATGGCAAAAAGAAGCGGCAGTTTTCTATTTGCAAACAATGTTTTGCGAAAGAGAATCGCTTTTTATTCTGGGACGCTGCGGCTTCCCTTTGTATTTCCCGTGTTTTGCAGACGGAAGGGGCCTTTATCCAGCGTATTTTATATTTATCCAATATTTTTATACAATAACAACCACTTCCTTTGGCGGAAGAAAAAAAGAAAAATGAATTCCTTGACATTGCAGATAAAATTATCTACCATAAAGGTAACAAGTAAACGGCTTACCAATCAAACAGGCGACTACAAAAGGAGGCAGACTTATGCGTTTCAAAAAGCTTCTGGCATGTGTTCTTTCCGCCGGCATAACGGCCGCGTCTCTGACCGGGGCCCTGGCCGGCGCGGCCCTGGAGACCGGGGGCCGGCTGATTTTTGAGGCCGAGGAGACGATGGTGGCTACATACGATAATCTGACGCCCGCCTCGCCGGGCAATTACGGGCAGTCGGCCGGTACGGCCAACGCCCTGTGCGCCAACACGGCGGGGCTTCCGCAAATCGCGGATTCCTCCTCCAAAAAGGACGGTTTTGCCCCTCTGTACTTTGTCTTTGCGGTCGATATTCCCGAAAACGGCTACTATTCCATGGCCGCCAAATACCGCGGACATGAAACCGGCCGGCTGATCAGCTTCTACGCCGGAAGCGAAACCGGCGTGGGCGAGGACCCCAAAACGCTGGACGTCTCCAAGGATACTTTGCTGGGCAAGGTCAACGCCGCCTATTTCAGCGGTGGAAACGCCAACCATATTGAAACCCAGAACGTATCCGATACCGGCCGTACCGGTCAGACCGACGCGGCGGCCAACCGGTTTCAGCTGACCGCCGGCAAGATCTACATCAAGGCTCTGATTACCGGCGTGTCCCCCAATACAAACGCCGATCAGACCCGTTTGAACCTGGATCAATTGGTCCTGACCTTTGAGGGCGGCCAGCTCAAGGCCGACTATGCGGCGGTTGACGCCGCCATCGCCAAAGTACCGGCCGATTTGTCCGGCTATACGGCCGAGTCGGTACAGGTCCTCCAGGCCGCCGTTCAGGCTGTTGTGCGGGACCTTTCCATCGACGAGCAGAGCAGGGTGGACGATATGGCCAAGGCCATCGAAAGGGCGATTGCCGGGCTGGAGGGTCTGCAGCCCATGGCCATGCAGTATCTGGCGTCGGACTGTACCGATCCGGAAAATTCCAGTAAGGCCTTTGCTACCCAGCCCTTTTCCGGCGCGCCCGATTTCTCCCGGTTCGAGGGCATGGAGGTGGGAGATACCGCTCAGTACGTCATCAACGTGCCGGCCGACGGCGAGTATCTCCTGAAAATCGATTACCGGGCCCATGAGTCGGTGGGCAAGGCATATTTTTATTTGAACGGTGAAAAGCAGGCGAAAAATTTCGATTCCCCCGGCTCTCCCAACACCCGTCAGGAAATCACCATGGGCCGCTATAATCTGAAAAAGGGAGCGAATGTCCTGAAATTTGAAATGTATGAAAAGAGCTCCAACGGTTCCAGCGCCAAGCTGAATATCTTCTATTTCAATATCAAGCCCTACGCGCCGCCCCAGCCGCCGGCCGCGCCCGAGCTGGAGTACCTGGCCTGCGCGGCCGCCGACCCGGCCAACTCCACCCCCGATATTTTGGCCAGCGATTTTGAGGAATACGAGCTGTCCCTGGTAAACGCTACCGAGCCGGGACAGTACGCTTCCTACAAGCTGGATATCGAAGAGGCGGGGGACTACCGGATTCTGGTGCAGTACCGGGCCGGGGCCAACTGCGGCAATGCCAAAACCTACGTCAACGGACAGGCGGTTTCCGGCCTTTTCGGCTGCTCCGGCATAGAGGAAAAAACCTACTATGAAAATCTGGGCGTCCATAGTCTCAAAAAGGGTGAGAATACCGTCAAGTTTGAAATCGCCGGTAAGGACGCTTCCCGCAAAGGCTACAACCTGGTGCTCTATTCCTTCTATCTGACCCCGGCCGGCGCGCAGGTGGACAGCGGCTTCCAGGGCTTTACCCAGCTTTCTCCCGCCCGTTCTACCGAGAAGGTGGAAATCTATCCCAACTATTCGGTCAACACCGCTTCCTCGCTGTATACGGTAAAGGTCGACGGTTTGGACCTGCCGGTGATCACCTATGGGCAGGACGAGTACGACTACGGCGAGTTTTCCATGAAGAGCGGCCCCGTGCAGGTGGAGGTTACCTTTAAGGATACGATCAATACCTATGAAATCTCCCCCAAAAAGCTGGGCCTGACCGGAACGGTCAGCGGCAATAAGCTGACCTTTACCCTGGAGCGGGACGAATATCTGATTCTCAAAATCAACGGCAACAACCGCCGTCTCATCCTGACTGCCGACCCGGCCCAGACCGACGCGCCGGCCTCCCAGGGCGAGGGCGTCTTCAACGTGACCGCCGCGCCCTACAACGCCGACGGTACCGGACGGTATTTCGCCACCCTGGCCATCCAGCGGGCCATCGACGACGCGGCCCGGTACGGTACGGAAAAGCGGCCCGGCGTGGTCTATGTGCCGGCCGGCGTCTACCAAACCGGCTCGCTCATGCTGCGCAGCAACGTCCAGCTTTACTTAGAGGGCGGCGCGACCCTTTGGGGCGCGACCCGTATGCAGGAATGGATACCTAAGGGCCGCAAGAACTCCATCGGCAAGGGCGTTTCCTACATGGTATACACCGACGACAATACCGCCCATACCAAAATATACGGCCGGGGCACGGTGGACGGCAACGCCAAAACCTTCAAACGGACCGACGGCTGGCGTATCGCCGTGGAATGTCTGGCTCCGGTCAACACCAGCTATTTCACCACCGACGGCGTGGTCTATCGGGGCTCGGGCATCTGGTGCGTGGTGCCCGCCTTCAGCAATCATCTGGAGTTTCTCAACTTCAAGGTATACAATAACACCGGTTACGGCGAGGACGACGGCATCGATATCAACGGCTGTCAGGACGTGGTTGTCCGCAACTCCATCAGCGTCAACTGGGACGATCCCTATTCCACCAAAACCGAGCATGCAGGCGGCTTTGAGATCAACGCCGGCTGGGGTCCGGAAGAGGGGAAGACGCTGGAAAACCGCAACATCCTCTTTGACGACTGTATCGCCTGGACCGGCTGCTACGGCTTTAAGGTGGGCCAGGGCATCGGCTACGACCAGCACGATATCACCGTGCAAAACTCCACCGTGTACGACTGCGCCGTAGGCTTTGGCATCCACCACAAGCGGTTCGACGGGAAAATCTGGAACGTCGCCTTTGACAACATCGAGGTGGAGAACATCACCCGGCAGAACGAGGACCATAAGATGTGGTTCCAGTGCTTTTTACAGGACGACAATAAGCAGGCCGAAGACGGAGATATGATCTGGAATGTAAGCGTCAAAAATATTAACGTTTTGGCCCGCAGCGCCACCAGCCCCAAGCTGGTCTGCCGCCGGGACGGCTCCTATATCACCGGCGTGACCTTTGAAAATATCACCATGTACGGCAGCACCGCGCCCGCAAACAGCATGGGGCAGCTGGGCTTTACGGTCAACGGGGGCAATCCGCTGCTGCAAAACAGCGCGGACAAATCCCGCGGTCATGTCTATAACGCCAATAACTACGGCGTAATCGGCGCGGCCTCCTCCAAAATTCCCGCCGTCTATTACAATAACGGCGGCGCGGCCATCGCAGTGGAAAAGGAGCCTTCGGCCTTTGGCGGTATGGTTGCCCGTCTGACCAAGGGTACGCCGGCCTTGTATAACATGGTGGACTTTGGCACGGGCGTATCCAGCGCAGACATTCGGTACGCCTCGGATACCCGCGGAACGGTGGAGCTGCGTCTGGATTCGCCTGACGGACAGCTGATTGGTACGCTGACGGCCGACGGCGCGGACAGCGGCGCGTATCAGACCCAAACCTTGGAGCTGACCGGCGCTGTGGGGATGCATGATCTATACCTGGTGGCCTCCGATACGGTCAAGCTGGATTATATAGACTTTGGCCGGGTGCGCTACGCGGTCATAGGGGAGCAGACCACCCTGCAAAACCTACAGTTTGCCGGCGGCGTCAGCTCCATCGACCTGACAGCCATCGCAGAACGCAACGGCAGCGTACAGCTGTATGAGAACGACGCCTCCGGCCCGTTGCTGGGCGAGGTCCGCTTCACCGCCAACCAGGGAACGATCACCAAGACCCTTACGCTGACGCAGCCCCTGACCGGCGTGAAAACCCTTTATATTGCCGCCAGCGAGGGAATCGATGTGGAGGCGGTCTCCTTTGTTCCCACCGCCGCGGCCGCCCTGCCCTACATTCAGAGCGCCGTTTCTCCCGCAGCCAAAACAGTGGACTACGGTACGGCCGCCTCGGCCTTGCAGCTGCCCGATAAGGCGGCGGTGGTCCTCAGCGACGGCAGGGAGACCGAAGCGGCTGTTACCTGGGATACTTCCCTCTATGACGGCCAAAAGGCGGGCGTTTACGAATTGAAGGGAACCCTGGCCCCCTCCGACGAATTTACCAATGAAAACGGCGTGACGGTGACCATTACCATTACGGTTTCCGAACAGCCCGGCGAGGATATCGTCCCCGGCGACATGGATGGAAACGGAGAGGTGACCATTCAGGATGTGATGGAGGCCTGTAAGGTACTGGCCCGCCAGTCGGCCGGCAAGGCCCCCACAGAGGATGAGATGAAGCGAGGCAACCTGGACGGCGACGACAAGTTCACCATCACCGACGTCATGGAAATCTGTAAGATTCTCGCCCGTAAGGCGTAAAAACACAGCATATCCCCGGCGGACAACGACGCTGCCGGGGATATGCTGTTTTTCGGTAATTTTATGTATTTTTCGTTGGACGGGATTAGAGGCTGCGCGCCAGATATTTTCTTGGCGCTTTCCATACGATATGCTCATAAACAGAAGCGGGCGTTTGGACGGCTCCATACAGACGGCCCAAATAGGAGATAGCAAAGTTATCAGCTGGCGGGCGACGATAAAAAAAGAGTGCGACCCGTATAGGAACGCCCTGAAAAATGTAGTTGCCCTTGGAGACAGACGGCGTTACGCTTATTTTTAGCTGCAAGAACCGCGTCCTCTCTTCATTCTGTTTTTACTGCGATGCGTATCTTACTATAATCGTAGCCTGCCTCGTCCAAGATTTTGGTCGTTAAGATTTGCAGCAGCGTCTTAGCGTCATAATGCAATCGCGGCTTGCTGGTTATGTCAAGAGCGCAAACTGTCTAATTGCATCCCTAACAAAAGTGTATACAAAGCGTAATACGCGTTTCCGGCTATTCAAAACCCCGGCCCGCAGAGCTTCTGCGGGCCGGGGCTGCATATAAACCGGCTTCGCATACCGCCGGACCGAACAGCAGCTGTAAAACGGAACTTACTTGACAATTTCAATAATAAAGGTATTTCGGTCGGCAGGGTAATAGTTTTCGGAATACTCCACCGGCCGTCCAGCCTCGTCATAGCCTACCGAGGAGATGTAATGACAGGGAGAACCGTCCGGCAGGCCGAAAAGGGCGGCCTTTTCCTTGTAGAGGGCTTTGATTTCCAGCAGGCGGGTGCCGCGCTTTACCTCTACGCCATGGCGGGAAAGAATATCGTAAAAGGACTGCTTTTCAAAATCATAGGTGAAGACGTCGGGGATCAGGTCGTAGGGGAAATAGACGGTGGTGAGGATGATGGGCTTGCCTACGCCGTTCTCGGATACCGACCGCAGCCGCTGAAGCTTGACGATTTTCCGGTCGGCCGGGATGTCCAGATGGGTCTGAACGGTTTCGCTGGGATAGGTCAGACTGATTTCCAAAACCTTGGTGAGGGGGGCCAACCCCTTTTTTTCCATCTCGTAATTGTAGCTTTCGATAAATTGCGTATACCGTTGGAGGACCTTGGGCTTGGTCACATAGCTGCCCCGTCCCCGCACCCGCCGCAGGTACCCTTCGCTGACCAGCAGATTGAGGGCCTGCCGCACGGTGGGACGGCTGACCCCGTACTGGGCGCTTAGATCCAGCTCCCTGGGGATCAAATCCCCCTCCTGGAGTACGCCCGACTTGATCTGCTCCAACAGGGCCTGATAGATTTTCGAATAGGAATGCATAACCTTACGCTCCTTCCCGATTGGAAGTATAGGGATTGACAGCCTTTCCCTCCAGCAAAAGGGGAAGGGCCTGCATGGCGGACAGGGAGGAATCGGCTGAAATATGCAGACGAATCCCCTCCTCCTTCAGGGCGGCGGATAGGCTGTCCGTAAACAGGCCGGCGCTGCGGGTCACCTGGCCGCCCAGAAAGACCGCCTGCGCGCCGAACCGGCGGGCGTAGGGCGGCAGGGCTTCGGCCAGCATATCGCCAAAAGTATTCCATATATCCAGCGAGGCTGAATCGCCTTTACAGGCCGCCTCGGCCAGCTCTTTGGCGTCGGTCCCCGCCGGGAAGACGGCGGCCTCCCCAATCAGACGGCGCAGGCCGGTGGCCGATAGCCAGCCGTCCAGTACACCGTCCCGGAAGGGCTGACGGAAGAGCCAGCCGTCGGGAGGGACCCGCGCCCCGCTTTTGATCAGACGGCCCTTTTCCACAAAGCCGGAGCCCAGTCCCGTGCCGATACAGCAGAGCATGACCCGTTCATAGTTTCTTCCCTCTCCCAGCAAGCATTCGCCCAGACAGTAAAGGTCGGCGTCGTTGGCGAAAAGGAGGGGCAGGCCGGCCATACAGGGCAGGGAACGCAGAAAGTCCCCCAGGGAAAAGCCGTATAGCGCGTCGTATTTACCGATGCCCTGTATGAGACTGACGCCCCGGGCGTAGTCGAAAGGACCGGGAAAAGCGATCCCAACGCCGGCCGTCGTGTAGCCCTTCGCCGCCGCCCGGCCTAAACCCGCCTCGACGATACCGGTCAGATTTTGCAAAATACAGTCTCGGCCCTCGGCCGACCGGGCCGGATACCGGACGGCGGCTTCTAATGGCTCGTATGTATCGGACAGCAGAGCGGACTTGATCTGGGTACCGCCCACGTCCAGCGTGAGGTAGGCCTTCATTCTGTAATCTCCTTTTTATACCATTTTATACCATGCATTGACAAGGCGTCGATTTTACGGGAAAAAATCACCGCAAGCCGCGTTGCCTTTGTTGCCGGCCGCCAGTTGCCAAGCCTTGCTCGGCAACTGGCAGCCGCTTGATTGAGCGGTCCTTAGTAGCCGCCCGTAGGGCGGCGGGCTGTCGCCCGCCTGCGTCCGAGAACGCTGCGAGCCCCCGTTTTGGCCCCGCTGGACGTATTAGTCCTTGGAGGTAGATGGTATGTTCGTACTGGGTCTCTTTTGAATGAGGAGGAGGCTTTGCGGCTTATTGTTTTATCATGGTCAGCCCGGCGAAAGGTTTCGCGCCGTTCGATAGGGTAACGGGGCATTCATAAAAGGAAATCTGGCGCGAAACCTTGCTCACGGCTGAAAAGGGAAAAGAAAGCAGCCAATCTGCCGCAACTCCTCCCGCTGGATAAACAAATAGCAAACAGAAAATCCGTTGAGAAGTATCCCACTAACCAACTTGAAAGTAAGGCCACCCGGTGAAATAGCCATTCTACGACTACTATACCACAATTTATTAGATTTGAAAAGACATATTTAAGATTAACGTTGACATATGTAATGACATGTGTTAGGATGTGCCTAGAAACGGGGTGAGAAGCGCCCTGTTATAACAGGAGAAGGGAAGGTCTTATGCAGTATATAAGTCTATACAATAATTATGATAAGGAGCCAGAAAAGAAAATTTCCTGTCCCAAGGGTTCTTCTTGCGAGGGATACGAGACCATATGTCACTACATACGGGAGAAACGGTCGGGCGGCGGCCGGTTTGTCGTGGTGGTTGACTGTTATCCCGGTGTGGACATGGTCGAGCTGGCCCAGGGGCTGGCCGGCCTTGGCGCCGACGAGGTGATCTATAGCGACGACTGTTTTCTAGAACCGGAGGCCTTTACGGCGCGTATCCGGGACAATCTCACCGACGACCGGGTTTTCGGCCGGATGACCTGCCGGCGGCTGGAGGATTTCCTGGAGCCGCTGACGGTGACGGCCGTCCGGGAGCGTATCCGGGCGGCCGGGGGGCTGGTGCTGGTGATGGGCGTGGGGGCCTCCCTTTTGTGGGAGCCCGACCTGCTGGTGTACGCCGACCTGGCCCGCTGGGAGATTCAGACCCGCTACAAGGCGGGCGCGCCCAACTGGCGGTCGGATAATCCGGACGATCCCTTTCTCGCCAAGTATAAGCGGGGCTTTTTCGTCATCTGGCGGCTGGCCGACCGGCACAAGCGGGACCTTTTTGACAAAATCGATTTCCTTCTGGACACTAACCGAAAGGGCGAACCCAAAATGGCGACGGGGGCGGCCTTCCGGCAGGCGCTGGAGACCTTTGCAAGCCAACCCTTCCGGCTGGTCCCTTACTTTGACCCGGGAGTCTGGGGCGGCCAGTGGATGAAGGGTATGCTGAACCTGCCCGACGGGCCGGACAATTACGCCTGGAGCTTCGACGGGGTGCCGGAGGAAAACAGTCTGTACGCCCGCATAGACGGGGTACGGCTGGAATTTCCGGCTATGGACCTGGTGCTCTACCGGCCGGCGCGGCTGTTGGGAGAAAGGGTCTACGGCCGGTTCGGGGCCGAGTTCCCCATCCGGTTTGACTTTTTGGATACCATGGGAGGCGGCAACCTGTCCTTGCAGGTGCATCCCCTCACCAGTTACATACAGGAAACCTTCGGCATGCATTACACCCAGGACGAGAGCTACTATATTCTGGCCGCCGAGGAGGACGCCTGCGTCTATCTGGGACTAAGGGAGGGGATAGACCCCGCCGCCATGGCCGCCGACCTGCGGCGGGCCCAGGCGGGAGAAATCGCCTTTCCGGCCGAGAAGTATGTGAACAAATTCCCGGCCAAGACCCACGACCATTTTCTCATTCCGGCCGGCACGGTCCATTGTTCGGGCCGCAACGCCATGGTGCTGGAGATCAGCGCCACCCCCTATATCTTCAC
>JAAVYX010000241.1 GCA_022791355.1 Clostridiales bacterium
ACCTTCGCCCCCGAGGCCGGCACCCAGCGGCTGCGGGACGCTATCAATAAAAACGTCTCGGAGGAGGAGATCATGCGGACCTGCCGTACCGCCTTCGCCGGAGGCTATACCAACGTCAAGCTCTACTTTATGATGGGACTGCCCACCGAAACCATGGAGGATATCGAGGGCATCGCGGCCCTGGGCCAGCGAATCGTGGATATGTATTACCATATGCCCGAGCGTCCCAGGGGGAAATCGGTCAATGTCTCCATCAGCGCGGCCGTTTTCGTCCCCAAGCCCTTCACCCCCTTCCAGTTCGAGCCACAGGACGATATGCAGACCGTGCGGGAAAAGCAGAAGCATCTGCTCCAGTCGGTAACCACCCGGAAAATATCGGTCAGTTACCACGACGCCGAGGTCAGCTTCTTAGAGGCCGTGCTGGCCCGGGGGGACCGGCGGCTCTGCGGGGCGGTGGAGGCCGCCTGGCGCAGCGGCTGCACCTTCGATGGCTGGGACGAACGCTTCTCTTTGGATAAATGGCAGGCGGCCTTTACGGCCTGCGGCGTCGACCCGGCCTTCTACGCCAACCGCCGCCGCGCCTTTGACGAGATTCTGCCCTGGGAGCATCTGGACTACGGGGTGGACAAGTCCTTTTTCGTAAGACAGAATGAGCTGGCCAGGGAAGGGGAGACCACCCCCAACTGCCGGGAGAAGTGCGCCGGCTGCGGCGCGACCTGCTTTAAGGAGGGGCTGTGCTTTGCGAACCGTTAGAGTGTTTTATCAAAAGCTGGGCCGGCTGAAATTCACCTCCCATCTGGACATGAACCGTTTTATGCTGCGGGCCCTGCGCCTGTCGGGACTGCCGGTCTGGTATACCGAGGGCTTTAACCCCCACCCCTACGCCACCTTCGCCCTGCCCCTTTCCTTGGGCTTTGAGAGCGAATACGAGGCCATGGATTTCCGTCTGACCGACGAGGGCTGTACAAATAAGCAGGCAGAGGCGGCTCTGGCCGCCGTTCTGCCGGCCGAGCTGCCGGTGATTCGGGCGGCCGACCCGGTCCATAAGCCGGGTAAAATCGCCGCCGCCCGCTTTCGGGTGTACTTCGAGACCGCCGGCCCGGCCGGATTACAGGCGCGTATGGAGAACTTCCTGGCCCGTCCGGCCATCCCGGTGGAAAAGAAGGGGAAGAAGGGAAAGGTCTCCCAAATCGACCTGGCGGGCAAGGCTGCCGGTACGGTGTACGAGGAGGCGGCCGGAGGCCTGAACCTGGCCCTTACCCTGCCGGCCGGCAACGACAATGTAAATCCCGTTTTGCTGCTGGACGCGATGGAGAGCGAGGCGTCCCTGCCGCCCTACAAAATCACCCGGACGGCCCTGTTGCTGGCCGACGGCGGAAAATTCGAATAAAAGGAAAGATTTTGCTTGCTTTTTCCCTGCGGTTGTGGTATCCTATTCTAGCATTTGATATTCGCCATGCCTTTTGGTGGGATCAATGCCGGCAACGACATTGAAGCGGGCGGTCCTCTGCGCCGGTTAGGGCGGTATGAACGTCTGAGATTAAAGGAGGATTTTTGAAAATGGACATTTTAAAGGAACTGACTGCGGGTCAGCTTAAGGAAGACGCGCCCAAGATCCGAATCGGCGAGACCGTTAAGGTGCATGTGAAGATCCGCGAGGGCGAGCGGGAGCGTATCCAGGTATTCGAGGGCACCGTCATCGCCCGCAACAACAGCGGCATCGCCGAGACCTTTACCGTCCGCCGGGTATCCTACGGCGTAGGCGTGGAGCGGGTTTTCCCCCTGCATTCGCCCAACGTGGCCAAGGTGGAGACCGTCCGCAAGGGTAAGGTCCGCCGCAGCAAGCTGTACTATCTGCGCGACCGGGTGGGTAAGGCCGCCAAGGTCAAGGAGCAGCTGGGCTAAATACAGACCGGACGAGGGAGGGGACAGATTCTGTCCCCTTTTTTGCATATATTGCGCAGGAGTTAAAACTGTAGTGGAAAACAGGATCATATCATGATACTATAAGGTAAGGTGAACGCTATGGAAGAACGTCCGGAGTGGACGCGGGAGGCTCTCCCCGAAGAGGAGGCCGAAACGGAGGCGCTGCTGACGGGAGGCCCTTCACAGCCGGAGCCGTCGGAGAGCGGCGGAAAAGGTAAGCCCGGATTCGTCCGGGAAATCTACGACTGGGTGGACGCCGTCGTGGTCACCCTTATCGCGGTGGTGGTCCTCTTTACCTTTGTCTTCCGCATCGTGGGGGTCAAGGGCGAGTCCATGCTGCAAACCCTGCAGCCCGAGGACCGGGTGATCATCACAAACCTTTTCTATAAGCCCAAGGCGGGGGACATTGTAGTCATCTCCCGCAACTACACCAACGACGAAAACCAGGTCCGGACCCGGGACAACGAGCCCATCATCAAGCGGGTTATCGCCACAGAGGGGCAGATGGTATACATCGATTTTACCACCGGCGAGGTCGTGGTGGACGGGGTTCGGCTGGAGGAGGCCTATATCAATACCCCCACCAACCTGCGTTACGATATCGACTTCCCCCAGGTAGTGCCCGAGGGCTGCATTTTCGTCATGGGAGACAATCGGAATAAATCGCTGGACAGCCGCGCCTCCGAAATCGGCATGGTCGACGAGCGGTACGTCTTAGGGCACGCGGTCTTCCGCGTTCTGCCCTTCGGTTCCTTTGGAGGTTTATCGTAAATATGAGCCATACGCGGAACATCCAATGGTTTCCCGGGCATATGGCCAAAACCCGGCGGCGGATTGGGGAGAGCCTTTCCCTGGTGGATGCGGTTGCGGAGATTGTGGACGCCAGAATACCCGCCAGCAGCCGTAACCCGGAGCTGGCGGGTATTCTGGCGGGCAAGCCTACCCTCCTTCTCTTCAACAAGGCCGACCTGGCCGATCCCGCCGTCACGGCCGACTGGCTGGGCCGCTGCCGGGCGGAAAAGCTGCTGCCCCTGCCCGTCGACTGCAAGACTGGCCGGGGCCTGCGGGATTTCCGTCCCGCCGTGCGGGAGTTGCTTGCCGACCGGCTGGCCCAGTACAAGGCCAAGGGGATGGCGGGCAAGGCCCTGCGGGTTATGGTGGTGGGCATTCCCAACGTGGGAAAGTCCTCCTTCATCAACCGGCTGGCCGGCGGCAGCCGGGCCAAGGTGGAGGACCGGCCCGGCGTGACCCGGGGCAATCAGTGGTTCAAGGCGGCCGACGATCTGGAGCTGCTGGACACCCCCGGCGTTCTCTGGCCCAAGTTCGACGACCCGGCCGTGGGGGAACGGCTGGCCTTCACTGGCGCGGTAAAGGATCAGGTAGTGGATACCGAGACCCTGGCGGCCGCCCTGCTGGCCTTTTTGGGGACGCGCTACGCCGCCCTGCTGGCCGGCCGTTACGGTTTTCAGCCCGCTTCCATTCCCATGGAGGAGGACGATATGCTCCTCTGCGGGGAGGAGGGCGGTACCGGCGGCAGGGAATTACGCTGGGGCTTCTCCATGCTCACCGAAATTGGCAAACGCCGCCGTATGTTTGTCAGCGGCGGCGAGATCGATACCGGCCGGGCCGCCGCCGTCCTGCTGGACGAGTTCCGCAGCGGCCGTCTGGGCCGGATTTCGTTGGAAAGACCGGAGTAAGGCCGCCGAATGGGTTTGCAGTCGAATATGTATACGGGCATTCTGTATATATTTCGTCTGGCTTTATATGCAGATTGCCAGCTTTTTAGGAGGGGGTACAATGCCGGACTTTACATGGGAGAGGGAAGCGGCCGCTATGGGATATCGGTACGTCTGCGGCATCGACGAGGCGGGCCGGGGTCCTCTGGCCGGTCCGGTCTGCGCCGCCGCAGTCGTCCTGCCGGACGATTGTGCGATCGACGGGCTGAACGATTCCAAAAAGCTTTCGGAAAAAAAACGGGAAGCCCTTTTTGACGAGATCAAGGCAAAGGCGACGGCCTTCGGAATTGCATTCGCCGGCGTGGAGGAGATCGAACGCCTGAATATCCTGGAGGCCACCTTTTTAGCCATGAGCCGTGCGGCCGAAC
>JAAVYX010000242.1 GCA_022791355.1 Clostridiales bacterium
CATGCATGAAGAAGATTACCTCATGGACGATTTGCCCCCCATCGAGGGAGAAAAAACGCCCAAAAAGAAGGACCCCAAACTGGATTACCTGCTTTTACAGGTAGTGGCCTGCGCGGTATTATTGCTGGCCGCCCTGGTCATCAAGCTGGCTGGCGGCGGCTTTTACGCCGAAGCCCGTGAGAAATATATCGAACTCTTCGAGGATCAAACCTCTCTATCCGAGGTCATGGAGACCATGGCTGGGGTTTTCCAAATGACCCCGACAGGAGACGATTCCTCCAACCCGCCGGCCGCAGACGGCTCCACGTCCGCCGCCGGCCCGTCCGGCGCGCCCGTATCTCAGCCGGCGGGGGAGGACGCGGCGCAGCCGCTGGAGAGCGGTACGCAGGGGCCGGAAAACAGTACGTCTCAACCGCCGGAGAGCGGCGGGCAGGTAACGTCAGAGGACGGAACAGAGCCGCCGGCGGCCCAGCCCGCGTCCTCGGGCGATCCGCCGGTGGCTGAGGGCGGCGGCTCGGCCGCCCTGAAGCGCGGGGAAGAGGAGGACGACGTGACCAGCTATCTTTTCGATTTCAGCCAGGTGCAGACCGCCCTGCGCACATCGGACAGCAAAGCCAATACCCTGCTGGCCCCCGTTTCCGGAACGGTTACCTCCCACTACGGCTACCGGGTACATCCCATCACCGGCAAGTACGCCATGCACGGCGGGCTGGACCTGGGGGCCGCCGAGGGGACCGACATTCAGTCGGCCATGGCGGGGGTGGTCAAGACGGTGGCCGAGAGCGACAGCTACGGCAAGTACATTGTTGTGGACCATCAAAACGGGTTTGAAACCTGGTACGCCCATTGTAGTAAGCTGCTCGCGTCGGAGGGGGAGCAGGTCCGGCAGGGGGACGTGATCGCCCGGGTGGGCCAGACCGGCTACGCCACCGGCCCCCACTGCCATTTTGAGGTGCGGGTGCAGGGGGTCAAGCTCAATCCCGAATGGCTGTTAAAGCTGCCGGAGGCCGTATGAGCTTCCGGCTGTTCGGCGTATCCTTTGAAATCACCGTTCCCTTCTGCCTGGTGCTGGTCTTCACCCTGCTCACCGACCGCACCGGCCTGATGAGCTATATGCTGCTGGCCGTTCTGCTCCACGAGGGGGGACATCTGCTGGCCATGGCCTGCTGCGACGCCCTGCCCAAGGCCGTCCGCCTGCGGGCGGGCAGGGTGTCTATTGAAAAATCCGGCCGGCTGCTGGGGCGAAAGGAGGAGGCGGCCGTTGCGGCGGCCGGCCCCCTGGTCAACCTGCTCTGCGCCGGGGCGGGTCTGCTGGTTTACACCTGCTGGGGCGGGGATCCGGCCGCCCTTTTCGGCGCCGTGCATATGCTGTTCGCCCTCTTCAACCTCCTGCCGGTGACCGGTCTGGACGGCGGAACCCTCTGCTTTTTACTCGTTTGCTCCTGGTGGGGCGAGGAACGGGCCCGTCGTTTTACCCGCCTGCTCTCCTGGCTTTTTGCCGCCGTCGTCCTTCTTACGGGTCTGCTGCTGGTGCTGCGGGGGAATCCCAGCCTGCTTTTTACGGGAGTCTATCTCTTAGTCCTCCAGACCCTCAAGGGCGGCCGGGAGCCGTAAGAGGAAGGCGCGGCCGGAAAATAGCGGTTGCAAGCCGCGGGAGATTGGGTTAAAATGAATCGGAAACAGTTCCCGGAAATAGGGAGAAAAATTCGAGGATAGGAAGCGCAGTACAAGACAAAGGACGCGGCCGCTCTCTCGGACGGTTGGCTGTCGTCTGTCTAGGCCGGCAATAAATTCCTATGATTCCTGGATCTCCATTTTTCTATATTTTTGGGGGGACTGCTTCATCTCTCGCGGCTAAGCCGGAACGTGGACCGCTCCTTTGGGGGACGGACCGCCGTTTCGGGACGGGGCCGCTATTACACAGGAAACGGAGAAGATCATGACCGAGCTTGAAATGGAACGGCTGCTGCTGAGCGTACAGAAGCCGGGGCGGTACGCCGGCGGCGAACGGGGCAGCGTAATCAAGGATAAGCGGGAAGTGGAGGTGCGGTTCGCCTTCTGCTTTCCGGATACCTATGAAATCGGCATGTCCCACTTGGGGATGAAGATTCTCTATTCCCAGTTCAACCGTATGCCGGGGGTCTGGTGCGAACGGGTCTTCGCACCCTGGGTGGACATGGAGGAGAAGATGCGGGAAAAGGGTCTGCCCCTCTTCGCCCTGGAGAGCCGGGACCCGGTGGGGACGTTCGACATCATCGGCTTCACCCTGCAATACGAGATGAGCTACACCAATGTGCTCAACATGCTGGACCTGGCCGGCCTGCCGGTGCGTTCGGCCGACCGGACCGGCCTTGCCCCTCTGGTGGTGGCCGGCGGCCCCTGCGTCTGTAATCCCGAGCCCCTGGCCGACTTTGTGGACCTTTTCTTCCTGGGCGAGGGGGAAGAGGTGGACGCCGAGCTCATCGAGCTATACCGAAGGTATAAGCGGGCCGGCAATCGGGACAAGCAGGCATTCCTGCGCGAGGCCGCCCAGATTCCCGGCGTCTACGTCCCCTCCCTGTATGACGTAAGCTACCGGCCTGACGGGACCATACGGGCCGTTACGCCTAAAGACGGCGCGCCGGCCTCCATACGTAAGCGGATTATCGCCGATTTGGACAAGGTCCACTATCCCGAGACCTTTGTGACCCCCTACATTGAAATCGTCCACGACCGGGCGGTGGCCGAAATCTACCGGGGCTGTACCCGGGGCTGCCGCTTCTGTCAGGCCGGGTTCCTCTACCGTCCCATCCGGGAAAAGTCTCCCGAGACGGTCAACCGTCAGGCCCGGGACCTCTGCCGCTCCACCGGCTACGACGAGGTCTCCCTCTCCTCCTTGAGCACCAGCGACTATTCCCATTTGGAGTCCCTGCTGGACCAGATGCTGGATTGGAGCGAGGCCGACCGGGTCAGTCTTTCTCTGCCCTCCCTGCGCATCGATAACTTTTCGGAGGAGCTGCTGGAAAAGGTCAAACGGGTCCGCAAGTCGGGGCTGACCTTCGCCCCCGAGGCCGGCACCCAGCGGCTGCGGGACGCTATCAATAAAAACGTCTCGGAGGAGGAGATCATGCGGAC
>JAAVYX010000024.1 GCA_022791355.1 Clostridiales bacterium
CTATACCCGACGGGACGGTCCCACGCGCCGAGCGCGGGGATGCCAATTATACCATAGGCTTGCGCCTATGGTATAATGTCCGCAAAACGGACACTATACTCGACGGGACGGCCCCACGCGCCGAGCGCGGGGATGCCAATTATGCCATAGGCTTGCGCCTATGGCATAATAACCGCAAAGCTGATATTATGCCCGACGGATAGGGAACGGTTTTGATATTGAGGTTTTGTCAGAGCTGCCTTTCACAATCCAAAATCGGAAACTTATGCAAGGACGTCGTTCCAAATGCGTCTTTTGCGTTTTAAAGGGGGAAATAACATGCGGCGTCCGCTTTTGTACGCGGCTTTGGCCGTCTGTTTGACCCTGTTAGCCGCCATGACCCTTCCCATCAATTTTACCGTGGCGCTGCTGATCCTGCTGGCTGCTGCCGCCCTAGCTTGTTTGCTGATGCGCAAGCGTCCCTTGGCTCGCTCGATTTTGCCTATGCTCTTGGCGGCTGCGGCGGCCGGACTCTATCTGCTGCTTTTAACGGTGGGACAGGTTTGGCCTCTACAGTCCTTCGCGGGCGGGGAGGCCCAGGTGTCGGGCGTGATTGTGGAGGAGCCGGAACATCTGGACGAACAGACCCGCTATATCCTAAAGGTGGATACAACCGACCTTGCGGACATGCCCGGCGGCTTTAAGCTACTAGTATCCGACCGGACGGCGATGGACGCGAAGGCCTTTGACCGGTACAATGCTCGGGTCTATCTGTATGCGCCGCTGGGGTCCAGCCGTTCCGCCTGTTACGCCAAAGGCGTTTACCTCTGCGGCCGGGCGGTTTCCGGCCAGTCGGTGGAAAAGGTCCAAAAATATCCGCCCTACTTTCTGGCTATCCGTATCCGACAGTATATACGAAACTTTTTCGATACCCATTTGTCCGCCGAAGAGGCCGCCTGTATGAACGGACTTTTGTTAGGGGATAAAAGCGGGATGCCGGCCTCCTTGCGGGCCGACCTGCGGGACAGCGGCGTCTCCCATATCATGGCGGTTTCGGGTATGCATTTAGCCGTGCTCTGTCAGGGCTTGCTTTTTGCCCTGCGCAAGCTGCGGATGGGCCGGCGGCTTTCGCTGGTTGCGGCTATGGCCGCCGTCTGTCTCATGATGGCGGTGACCGGCTTTTCGGCCTCCATTATGCGGGCGGGGATCATGTACCTGCTACTGCTGGCCGGCCGGATCATTTTCCGAAGGGCCGACGCTTTAAACTCCCTGGGCGCGGCGGTCCTTGTTCTGATGGCCTTTAATCCCTTTACAGCGGGGGACTTGTCCTTTCAGCTTTCGGTCTGCGCCACGCTGGGCGTTCTCCTGCTCTGTCCCCGGCTGTACGGCTGGATGGAAGCCCGATTGTCCAAGGGACTGCCGGGACGTTTGCTGCGGCCGCCGGCCCTGGCGCTGTCCCAAGCCCTGTCCTGCATGCTCTTCACCCTGCCGGTGATCCTGCTGCGGCTGGACCAGTTTTCATTGGTTGCGCCCCTTACCAATCTGGCGGTTTCCTTTGCCGCTTCGGCGGCTTTACTCTGCGGAACGCTGGCCGTCCTTTGTTTTCTGTTCCCGCCTCTTGTCTTTATCGGATACCCCTTGCTGCTGGCCGCCGGTCTGCTCGTGCGCTACATCGCCGGTGCGGCTGGATGGTTTGCCTCCCTGCCCTTCGCCACCGCCTCCACGGCCTATCCCTACCTACAGCTTTGGATGGCCGCGGCCTTTTTGCTGGCCGCCCTGACCCTCCTGCTGCCGGGAAGGAAAAAGCGTCTTTGCCGTATGGCCGCCTTGCTGACCGCGCTGCTGCTCTGTATCGGCGGCGTCTCCTACGCGGCCTTTACCCATAACGTAACCCGGATCACCCTGCTGGATACCGACGCGGGCCTGTCGGTTTTCCTGAGCCGCAACGGCCGCTGCGCCCTCGTCGGCGCCGGCGGTAAATCCGTCGACGGCTACGCGGTGCGCCGCAGCCTGCGGGCAACCGGAACCGGCCGGCTGGATTTGGCGGTCCTGCCCGCATTGGAGACCGACTATACCGGCGGCATGGCCCTTCTTGCCCGCAGCTGTCCCATAGACATGCTGGTTTCTCCCGACGGGGAGGCCTATGCCGCCTCGTTGGGGCTTCCTGCCGAAACCCGGCTGCAAACCCTGGACGGCGGCTCCCAGGTTCGGCTGTGGGGCGACGTAACCCTTTGTCCGGCAGACTGTGGGGAGCGGACTGGTCTTTACCTGACCGTGGGGCAGACCTGTCTGCTCATCCTGCCGGGTCCAGTTCATCTGGGGGAGCTGCCGGCGGAATACGCCGCCTGCCACGTTCTGCTCACCACCGCCGACCCCATAGGCGGCCTGGTCTCCGCCGCTATACCGGTGGGGCTTGTCAGCGGAAACGAGGAGCTGGGACCCCGGGCCGCCGCCCGGCTGACCGCCGAGGGCCTGTCGGCCTACGCCACGGGCGGGAACGGAAATCTGACCATAGCAACCCGCGGACGGGGCGATATTACCTTAAGGAGGGAAGGCGCGTGAAGCCCATCACCGAAGCCGAACTGAAAAAGCAGCTCAAGGGGGAACTGGCCCCGGTGTATCTTCTGTTCGGGACCGAGACTTATTTAAAACAGCATTACGTAAACCTTTTAGTTAAAAAAGCGGCGGGGGAGGAGCGGAACTTCAACTTCAACCGTTTTGACGGCCTGCCCGATATGCAGGCTCTCTACGACGCGGCCAGCCAATTTCCCCTCATGCGCCCCACCAAATGCGTGCTGGTCTGTGATTACGACCCGGAGAAGGCCTCGGCGGCCGAACTGGAAAAGCTCCTGCAAATTGTGGCCGAGCCCTTGGACACCACCGTTCTGCTCTTCTGGTTCGATACGGTGGAGGTCAACCTGAAAAAGGCGACTAAATTCAAAAAGCTGGCCGTCGCCGCCGAGAAGCGGGGGGGATACGCGGTGGAGCTCAACCGGCGGACCCCGGCCGAGCTCCAGCGTATGCTCTGCGACGGCGCGTCCCGCCGGGGCTGCCGGATGGAGCCCACCACCGCCCGGTATATGATCGAGAACTGTTCGGACGATTTGCAGACCCTGTTGGGCGAGCTGGAAAAACTCTGCGCCTACGGGCAGGGGGAGCACATCACACGGGAGATGATCGACAAGGTGACCGTCCGGCGGGTGGAGGTTTCGGTTTACAATCTGGCCAAGGCCTTGACGGCCGGCCGGATCGAGGAGGCCATGAGCCTGTTGGACGATTTGTTTTTCCAGCGGGTGGAGCCCATCGTCATCCTCAGCAGCCTGTCGGCCCCCTATGTGGACATGCTGCGAGCCAAGGCGGCCGAGGCGGCCGGCCAGCGGGCCGACGCCATAGCCGCCGACTTTGGATACTATGGCACCGCCTTCCGGCTGAAAAACGCCTCTTATGCAGCCAAACGGCTGGGCATGGACCAGCTGCGGCAAAGTCTTACCGTCCTGCTGGAGGCCGACGGCCGCCTCAAGGGCTCACGCACCCCGCCCCGGACGGCGCTGGAGCAGACCCTGATCCAGCTGTACAGGATTGCAAAGGGGGTTTCCTCTTGATTCGGCTGAAGGAAGCGGTCATCGTAGAGGGCAAATATGATAAGATCAAGCTGGCCGGGGTCATCGACGGGCTGATCTTGGTTACCGACGGGTTCGGTATCTTTAAGGATAAGAAGAAAATGGCCCTCATCCGCCGCCTGGCGGCCACCTGCGGCGTGGTCATCCTCACCGACAGCGACGCCGCCGGCTTCCGCATCCGTTCCTACTTAAACGGCTGCCTGCGGGAGGGAAAGGTCTACCAGGCTTACATCCCCGACATCCTGGGCAAGGAGCGGCGCAAGGAGAAGGCCTCCAGTGAGGGCAAGCTGGGGGTGGAGGGGGTGCCGGCGCCGGTGATTCTGGAGGCGCTGGAGCGGGCCGGCGTAACCCCTGCGGCGGTGGACGAGCGAAACAGGGAATCCGGCTGGCCCCACAGCGGAGCCGGGATTCCGGACGCTGGCCGGCAGGTATGCGGCCAACGAGCAGTGGATCGGCAAATAGGAGTCCAGCGTGCGGTCGACCAGCTGGTTTGCGGTCAACAGGCATGTGGTAAGCAGACGGCTGACCAGCGGAGGCGGACAGGAGTCCAGCAGGCGTGCGGCCGTCAGACGGTTGACCGTCCGGCATGTGACGGTCCGGCAGACAGAGGCCCCATCGTTGACGGTTCGGCTGCCGGCCGCCGTATTACCAAGCAGGATTTTTACGAGGACGGCCTGACCGGCGGGACCGGTTCCAAAAACCGGCGGCTGCGGCTGATGAAAAGACTGGACCTGCCCGAGCGGTTGTCGGCCAACGCCCTGGCCGACGTATTAAGTCAGATCCTCAGCTATGCGGAATACAAGGCCCTGGTTGCCGGACTGGACGAGGAGGCGTGACCCAAGTGGCGGGAAATCCTATGCAAAAGGTAAAGCTGCTATATCTGATGGATATACTGAAAAAATATACCGACGAGGAGCATCCTCTGTCGGCGGCCGAGCTGTGCCAAAAGCTGGCTGAGCAGGGGGTGCCGGCCGAGCGCAAGTCGGTCTACAGCGATATCGAGACCCTGCGGCAGTACGGGCTGGACATTCTCTGCACCCGTCAGCCCAAGGCAGGCTATTTTTTGGCCGGCCGGGAGTTTGAGGTGCCCGAGGTGCGGCTGCTCATCGACGCGGTGCAGGCCGCCGGTTTCATCAGCGCCCGGAAAACCCGTCTGTTAACCGGACGGCTGGAGGGCCTTTTGAGCCAGAGCCAGGCTAAAAAAATCCAGCGGCAGGTCTATGTGGACAGCCGGAATAAATGCGAAAACGAGGAGATTTATTACAGCATCGATCTGCTCAATAAGGCCATCGAGGACGGGAAAAAGGCAGAGCTGACCTATTGCCGCCGTCAATTGGAGGGCGGGCGTAAAATCGTCTCCTCCAGCCGGGCATTCCTTCTCAGCCCCTATGCCCTGACCTGGATGAGCGACCACTATTATCTCATTGGCAATAATCAGAAGTACGACAATCTTATGCACCTGCGGGTGGACCGTATGCGGCAGGTGCGTATTTTGGAAGAGCCCGCCCGGCCCTTCCGAGAGGTCAGCCCCTATACCGACTTTTTTGATACGGCCGACTATGTATCCAAGGTTTTCAATATGTTCGGCGGCGAGCTGCGGCAGATCGACTTGCGCTGTAAAACCGGTCTGCTGGAGCAGGTCATCGACCGGTTTGGGGAATCCATTTTCATCCGGGACGGGGGAGACGGTTATTTCGTCTTTACCGTGTCGGCCCAGGTCAGCGAGGGACTGATGGGCTGGCTGCTCCAGTTTGGAGACGGCATGGAGGTGCTGGCCCCGGCCGACCTGCGGGAGCAGATGGGCGGCAAGGCCGCCGTACTGAGCAAAATGTACCGGCAGGCCTGACGATGCGGAAGGCTCGCCGGTATAGGCCGCCGTCCCGCAGAAACCGACGGCCGGCGTCGCTTTGCCGCGTCCGGGAAGAATATTGATCTCTTGGGTCCTGTTCACATAAGCCGCAACGAACATCTTTCCAGCGGATTTTGCCGTCGGCTGCGTTAAAATTTTGAGCTGCGCCTGCAAATTTAGCCTTGCACCCGGAAAATTTGCTCGGGAATCCGCACGTTTGACTTGTGCGAACACACCCTAGGTTGTATAAGAAACGGCGAGGGGCGGCGAGCACAAGAAAAGGAGAGTACAAAAAGCTATGATGGTTTCCACCAAGGGGCGGTATGCTCTGCGGATCATGCTGGATTTGGCCCAGCACGCAGGGGAAGGTTATATCTCCTTAAAGGAGATCGCCGGCCGGCAGGATATATCCATGAAATATTTGGAGGCAATCGTTTCCATTCTCAACAAGGCCGGCTTTGTACAAAGTATGCGGGGCAAGGACGGGGGTTATCAGCTCAGCCGGACGCCTTCGGCCTATCCCGTAAGCGAAATTCTGGCCCTCACCGAGGGAGGTCTGGCGCCGGTGGCCTGTATGGACTGCGGCCAAAACGCCTGCCGCCGGGCAGACGTCTGCCTGACTCTTCCCATGTGGAAGCGGCTGGACGCCCTGATCGACGGCTATCTGAAAAGCGTTACTCTATCGGACCTGCTGGAAGGGCGCGTTTGACAAAAAACTATCCCATTCGCTTGGCTTTTATGAACTGATTTACCAAATAAAGAAAAAATATGGATTATTTTTGTAATCCATATTTACATAAGAGGCCTTTTGCGGTATCATATCCTACAGTATAGATAGGATATAAATAAGGAGAAAGCAATATGCAATACAAATGGGAAGAGCTATTGCGCCATAACTTTCGAAACGGACGAATGCGCCTGCTGAATAAAAATACGGATACGCGTTCAAAATCACGCCTTCCTCGCGCTGTTCACATGGGTAGCTCCTAGCGGCTATAAGCCTTGTACGGCTGTTCCGCCGTTTCCAGGCCGCCGTCGCAAGGACTCTCTCGAGCAGGGAACGAGCCGGCGATTTGCGAAAGGATTTGGTGTATATGTCTTTTAAATTTGAAACCCTACAGCTCCACGCGGGGCAGGAGCAGGCCGACCCGGCCACCGGCGCGCGGGCAGTGCCCATTTATCAGACGGCGGCCTATGTCTTTGACAATGCCGACCATGCCGCCGCCCGGTTTGATCTTAGCGACGCGGGGAATATCTACGGCCGGCTGACCAATCCCACCCAAGAGGTTTTGGAAAAACGGATTGCAGCTCTGGAGGGGGGCGCGGCGGCCCTAGCCGTGGCCTCTGGAGCCGCCGCTGTCGCCTATACTCTGCAAAACCTGGCTTTTGCCGGCGACCATATCGTAGCGGCCAAGACCATCTACGGCGGCAGTTATAACCTGCTGGCCCATACGCTGCCCAGTTATGGTATCGCCGCCGCCTTTGTGGACCCGGATGCGCCGGGGGCCTTTGAAGAGGCCATCCAGCCCAATACCAAGGCGATTTTTATCGAGACTCTGGGTAATCCCAACTCTAATCTGATTGATATAAAAGCTGTGGCCGATATCGCCCACGCCCACGGCGTCCCTCTGGTGGTGGACAGCACCTTTACCACCCCCTATCTGCTCCGTCCCATCGAGTACGGCGCGGATATCGTGGTCCATTCGGCCACCAAGTTTATCGGGGGACACGGCACCACCCTAGGCGGCCTGATTGTGGACAGCGGCCGTTTCGACTGGGCGGCCAGCGGCAAATTTCCCTCTCTCACCGAGCCCAATCCCAGCTACCATGGAGTGCGTTTTACCGAGGCGGCGGGGAAGGCGGCCTTTGTCACCAAAATCCGGGCGGTACTCCTGCGGGATACCGGCGCCGCCCTTTCTCCCTTCAACGCCTTTCTGCTTTTGCAGGGGTTGGAAACCCTCTCCCTGCGGGTGGAACGGCATGTGGAAAACGCCCTGCGGGCGGTGGACTATCTCTCCCGTCATCCCAAGGTGGAAAGGGTTAACCATCCCAGCCTGCCTGACAGTCCGTATCATGCCCTGTACCAGTCTTACTTCCCCAAGGGGGGCGGGTCCATCTTCACCTTCCAAATCAAGGGAGGCGAAAGGGAGGCCAAGGCCTTTATCGACCGGCTGCAAATTTTCTCCCTGCTGGCCAATGTGGCCGACCAAAAGTCCCTGGTGATCCATCCGGCCAGCACCACCCATTCCCAGCTAAGCGCCGAGGAATGCAGGGAACAGGGGATTTATTCCAATACCGTCCGTCTGTCCGTGGGCACCGAGCATATCGACGACCTTCTGGCCGATCTGGAACAGGCGCTGCAAGCGGTATAAAAGGGCCTGTATCCCGGAATGGCGGCAGGCTCTCGCAACAATTTATGCGGAGCGTATGCTTTGCCGTGCAAAGCAAAATTTTTGCGAAGCCCTCTAGCGCTCCTCACTGGCGTCCTGGTTTGGCCAAAGGCCAAACCTCTAGAAGCGTCCCTTGCGGGAAGCAACGAATGGCCAAAGGCCATTCGC
>JAAVYX010000243.1 GCA_022791355.1 Clostridiales bacterium
CCCTTGAGTATCGTAGCCGAAAGCAGCCGGGAGACCAGCAGGGTGACCCCCACGCCCAGACTGATGATGACCAACAGCGCCGCCGCCGACAGAATCGACCGGCACCAGCCGGTGACCGAGGCGAAAAAGAGGGAGGAGACGGCGATCATGGAGGGAAACCGGCCGTTACAGGGGACGAAGGTGTTGGTCAGTACGGCCAGCATCCGTTCTCTGGGCGAGTCGATGATCCGGCAGCCGGTGACGCCCACGGCGTTACAGCCTAAACCCATGCACATGGTTAAGGCCTGCTTGCCGCAAGATTTGGAGCGGGCGAAGCAGTGGTCCAGGTTGAATGCTACCCGGGGAAGATAGCCCAGGTCTTCCAGCAGGGTGAACAGAGGGAAGAAAATGGCCATGGGGGGCAGCATGACCGAGACCACCCAGAAAAGGGTACGGGCCACCCCGTCCACCAGCAAGCCGGTGAGGAAGGCGGGAGCGCCTATGTAGGTAAGCCCCTGCCTGAACCAGTCTTCCACATGGCCGAAGCCCTGACTTAAAAGTTGGGAGGGATAGTTTGCGCCGGTGACTGTGATCCAGAATACCAATAACAGAAGGGCCAGCATGATCGGAATACCGAATCGCTTGCTGGTGAGGATCTTATCCAGCCGCCGGTCGAACCGGTTGTAGGCCTCCTTGGTCGTGACCGCTTCCCTGTAAACCTCCCCGGCCAGACCCACAATCGCGTCCACCATCAGCTCGCTGACCGGCCGGCCGGGATAGACGGCTTCCAAATCCGCCCGGGCCTTCTCTACCGCATGGCGCAGACCGTCGTCCTGTAAGCCTACGCCCAGGTACTGCTCGATGGAGCGAAGGAGGGAAGGGTCTCCCTCTAAGAGCTTGAGGGCCAGCCAGCGGCGGGATAGACGGCAGCCGGCGGGCGGACGCAACCGGGCCGCCACCGATTCGACGGCGGCCTCCAGCGGCGCGGGATAGGAAAGGGACAAGGGTCTTTGGGCGGCCGAGCGGACGGCGGCGTTGGCCTCCTGCAATAGCTTTTGCAGGCCCGCCCCTCTGCGGGCGCTGGCCCCCACCACCGGGACGCCCAGCCGGCTGGAAAGGATCTCCAAATCCACCCGCAGTCCCTTACGCTTGGCCTCGTCCAGGAGATTGACGCAGAGCACCATATGGGGGGTGATCTCCCGAATCTGGATAGCCAGGTTTAAGTTTCGCTCCAGACAAGTGGCGTCGGTTACGACCACGACGCAGTCCGGATTGTGAAAGCATATGTAGTCCCGGGCGACCTCCTCCTCGGCCGAGCTGGCCATGAGGGAATACGCGCCAGGGGTATCCACAATACGCAGCCGTTCGCCCTGCAAAAGGGCCGCGCCCTCAGCCGTACCCACGGTTTTGCCCGGCCAGTTGCCGGTGTGCTGCTTGAGACCGGTCAGACGGTTGAAAATGGTGCTTTTGCCCACGTTTGGGTTGCCGGCCAGGGCGATGGTGGCCCGCGCCATCTTGTCGGCCTGGGCCCTCCTGCCGGCTTCTCCCGGCCCGGGCGGCCGGTTTCGGGTCGTAGTTGTCATGGTAACACCCAGTTTCCTATAAAGTTTCTACCAGTATGTTTTCCGCGTCGCGGCGGCGTATGGCGATGACCGCGCCCCGGATGGAGTATGCGGACAGGGAGCCTCCCGGGCCGGTCATCAGGCACTCCACCGGCGTGCCGGCCACCAGTCCCAAGTCCAGCAAGCGGCGGCGCATGGGGCCGTCGGTGAGCAGCTGGGAAACGGCCGCTTTCGCGCCGGCCGTAAGACGGCTCAGCGGTATGGTATGCAAGGTACAATCCCTCCCATCGCGCAAAATCCAGTCAATCTAGATTATGCGCCGGGACGAGTTTGGGTTCCGCCCGCATAAGCCTTCCTCCGGGGGCGGCCTATGCGGGCTTGCTCAGCCAAAACCATACGGATTTTGGGAGAGACGGTGGAATTTACCTTTCTTTTTGAGCGGAGAGCGAGGCCTGCCGGCAGATTTTCTTATTTTCGTTCAATGCGAGGTTTCGCGCCATAACCTTTTTTGCATACGCTAAAATTCGATCTAGCAGCGCCTGCGTTCCAGGCGCCGCGACGTTCCGGTATAGACCAAGCCTGCGCCTGTAGCCCCCGTCTTTTGTCGATTGACAAAAGACGGGGAGGAAACGCTGCCGATTACGGCTGCCTGCGGGGCTGCGCCGCTGAAGTCCCTTCAGGGATGCGTCCTTCCGGATGCCTTCGGCTACCTCCCGCCAACGCCTATCTGAGTTCCGGCTGATTACGTTTCGCCGATTCGCCCATAGTTAAGAGAAAACCGTTAGCTCTTTATTGGGGAAAGACAGGAAAGCGGCCGGCGATTGAGGAGCAGAGGGGAAAGGCCCCGCTCGTAGGGGAACTCTATGGGGCGGGTATCCGGCGTGGAAAACCGCTGAAGAAATTTCCGTGCGCGCGTCTGGGATTCCTTGTCTTTACGTCAAGAAAGGGGCCGCGCCGTTAGATACGACATTGGAGTAATAGCAAAAGTAGGTCTGGAGTCCAATATCCCGCTTCACAAAAAACGGAAACACACCTGCTTGTTTGACAAAGGCAATCCCTTTTTCCCGGCTAAAAATCAATGCAGCATAAAGCAGCCCCGCCGAAATCGGCGGGGCTGCTGTCTTTTCGCGCCTTACTCATCCGTTTCGTCCGACGCGTTCGAATCGTCCGGTTTGCTTGACGTATCCGGCTTGGAGGTAGACGTATCCGGTTTAGAGGTTTGATTCGGTTTAGAGGTCGAGGGAGCCGAGCTGTCCGGCGGAGCAGAGGATGACGGCGGTGCGGAAGAGGGACTGTAGCTGGTCGCCGGTTCCGAAGAGGCGGGCTCCTCGCTGGTAGTCTGCTCAGCCTGACTGGATGTCTCTGCCTGCGAGCTAGCGCCGCCGCTCTCTCCATCTCCTGTATTGGACTTGATGGAATTTTGTACCGGCTTATCCAGCTCGTCGGCCAGCTTGCCCTTATGAGAGGTACAGGAGGGCAGATACCCGGTTTTGAACCAGCCGGTAGAGGTAGACGAACAATTGACGGTGGCCACCAGGCCGGTCGCGGTACAGTAACGGCGGTAGGCGACGTTTTCGGTATCGGGGAACTCTTTGAACTCCATATCCTTGTGAATGGGCTCCATGACCTTCTTCCAGACATTGAGCGCCGGGTTGCCGGAAGTGCGCAGGGTTTCGGGATTATCAAATCCAAACCAGCAGGCGGCCACATAGTATGGCGAGCCGCCGACAAACCAGCGGTCCACGCTCTCAGAGGTGGTACCCGTCTTACCCATGAGGGGGAGCTGGCCGAATTTGGCGGCGGTACCGGTGCCGCTGGTTATGACCGTCTGAAGGATATGGTTCATGATGTTGGCCGTGTCCTCGCCCATGGCGATTTTGGGCTCCTTAGGCTCGAGAATGATTTCATCATGCTGGTCGGTGACCTTGACAAAGGTCGTGGGCGCATAGTACCTGCCCAGGTTGCCGAAGGGGACGTAGGCCGCCGCCATCTCGGTAGCGGTGGCTCCGTAAACGCAGCCGCCCAGCGCCATGGAGGACATGTTGACGTCGTTGCTTGCGCCTGAGCCCACCAGATGGCTCAGACCCAGCCGCTCGGTCAAAAAGGCGTAGGATTTATCGGGGGTCAGCTGCTGCACAGTTCGGACGGCCACCGTGTTTAAAGACCGTTGCACGGCGTTCTGCACGGTTGTATTGCCGCCGCTGTAGGAGCCGCTGGCGTTTTTGGGCCATTTGCGCAGAACGCCGTCGATTTTGGTTTCAATGGGTTCGTCCTTGATGTAGGTGGAATAGGTAATCAGGTTGTATTCCAGAGCGGGCGCGTAGGCCCCGATGGGTTTCATGGTGGAACCGGGCTGGCGGGGAGAATCGGTAGCCCGATTGAGCCCCCTGTTTGTGGTCTTTTCTCCCCGTCCCCCTACGATGCCCACAATGTGTCCCTCATAGTCCATAATAGTCATGGCCGACTGGGGCAGAGTACCCTTGCTCTTACTGCTTTTGACATTCTCGAAATTTTTGTCGTTCAAATAGACCTCCTCCAGCTTGGCCTGGATATCGGGGTCCATGGTGCAATAAATTTTGAAGCCGCCGTTGTAAAAACGTTTGGCGGCGTAGGTTCCGTCGTAGTCGTACTGTTCGGCCAGACGGTCCACCACGTCGGAAATTACCGTATCGATAAAATAGGAATTAACGGCTACTTCGTTGGTGTTGGTTCTGGAGGCCACTACCTCCAGCGGCGCGGCCGCGGCCGCGTCGTGCTCCGCTTGACTGATCAGGCCCTGGTCCAGCATTTCGGCCAGAACGGTTTTACGCCGCTTTTCATTGTTTTCGGGATGCTTATCCGGCCGGTAGCGTTCGGGCTCCTTGGTCATGGCTGCCAGGGCGGCGCACTCGGTTAGACTCAGCTCTGATACCGACTTGTCAAAATAATAGTTGGCGGCTACTTCCACACCGTAGATGCCGTTGGCCATAGCGATGGTGTTGAGGTAGCATTCCAGGATGGTTTCCTTTGCGTAGCTGTCCTCCACATACCGGGCCCGCATGATCTCCCGGACCTTGCGCATGGGATGCTGGGAATTATCGCCGGTCAGGTTCTTGACCAACTGCTGGGTGATGGTGGAGCCGCCCTGATTGGAGGAATAGAGATCCACGAACATGTTGGCGAAGGCGGCCAGGGTTCGCTTCCAGTCCACCCCGTTGTGCTCGAAGAAGCGTTTATCCTCAATGGCCACAAAGGCGTTTTGCAGCTGCTTGGGCATTTTGTCGATACCCACCCAAATGCGGTTATCCCCGCCGTGGAGCCGCTGATACTCCTTGTATTCACCCGACTCCTTGTCCTTGACATAGACTGTTGTGGTGAAATTAAGCTTTAAATCATTTAGATCGTCGTCGATGGTGTCGTCCACAAAGCCGAAAACATAGACGGCGAAAGCGCCTACCACCACGCAACCGGTGATAACCAGAACCAGAAAGAGGGACAAAAACACCTGGCCGACGCGGCCCCAAACCGTCCGCTTCTTTTTGGTTTTTTTCTTCTTTTTGCCAGGCTCCCCTTCCTCCTCGTCCTGCAGGGAGAGAGCGGCCGTGTCTGGCAAAACAGTGGTATGGCTCAGATCGTCCGGAAAATCGTCCTGGGGGTCGGCCCCGGCCTTTCCGGCACGGCGTCCGGCGGCTTTCCGTCTTCTCTCCCGCTCTCGCTGGGAGGAAGAACGGCTGGCAAAGCTGCTCAGGTCAAACGCCTGGTCTGCCGGCTGGTCACCGGAATAGGCGTCTTCCCCAAAACTGCTCCCGCTATGATTGTCTCCCGGTCTTCCCGACTGTTTCCCGTCTTCCGGGGGAAAGGGCCAATCGTTACGCATACAGGCAATCGCCTCCTTGTTAGACGTTTATGATAGCATGTGCGTAAGCGCATGGTATAACCGGCTATAATAACCGTATTGCGGTTATTATAGCACAAAACTTGCAAAATGTGGTTACAGTCTTTTAACCATTCTAAATTTAAGATTTGTCGCCTGGAGCAAAATTCTGACGGGCGGAAGGGTTCCCTGCCGTATAAAAATTCAAAAGGTCGGAAAGAATAAGGTATATGCAAAACATAGAAAGAAAAAATTACCTTCAAAGGGGCGTTTTACCATGCAAGCAGCCAAGCGTTTAAAAATCCTGGCCATAGCGGCGGGGTCGGCCTGCCTGCTTTCGGCCGTCTTGCTCACCATCGCTTTCTGGGGCGGACAGCCGGCTGCCGCCGCTTCCCATCCTTCCTCTGAGGAGAGCGAGCTGCGGCCCCTCTATACGGTAGGGAGCTATAACAACCGGGTGGCCGTTTTCGTATACGGGGAGACCGAGCCCAGCCAAGTACTGGAGGAGGTCTTTCTGCGCAGCCTGCCTGCCGGCGACCGGCAGCGTCTCGAGCAGGGTATCCCGGTTTACAGCGAGGAGGATTTGTGGAGCCTGCTGGAGGATTTGGAAAGCTAATCTCTATGCGCAGCCGCCGCATAATACCCAACAGGTCTTTTCCTTCAAATACCTCGAACGAAAATCTATATGTCCTCATACCTTTTCCGGTTAGGTCTGCGGCGGGGGCACGGGATGGCCCCAACCGGAGGCGTCCCGAAAAGCGCAGCCCTGGAGGCGACGCAGTCCCCTAAGCGGCCGAAGGCGGTAACGTTTTTCTTTCCCCTCTTTTGCCGTTCATAAAAGAGGGGGCTAGAGGCGCAGGCGATACTAGAACAAGTTTTGGAGAAACCATACGAGGGAATCTGGCGCGAAATTTTTATTCCAGCTAAAAAACATATAGATTCTCGTTTGGCCTATCTACGCTTGGCCTATCTATATGAACGTCCTTTGGGCGTTCATGGCTTCCCACAAGGGACGCTTCACAAAAATTTGCGCAAATCGTATGCTTTGCCGTGCAAAGCAAAATTTTTGTGAAGCCCTCAATGGGCTGAGCGCAAATCTATGCTTTTTCTATCATGGCGCCTGCGTGAAGACAAAAAGGACGGCCGGAAAGAGGTCCGTAAGAGCCAAATCGGAACGCAGGAGAAGAATCATGGCAATTCCTCAAGATACGCGGCATGTGAAAAAACGCCCGCGCCATTCTAATAGGCGCGGGCGTTGGGTTTGTTGAACTACGAGGCTCATTCGCCCTGCGGCTAATCCCCAAGCAAGGCGGCCGCATAGGCTGCTCCCTATAAAATCGCATGAGCGGCCGGTATAGTTTTCGTTCGGCCCGTCAAGGGCCTCACAAAAAGTATGCTTTGCAAGACAAAGCATAGATTTTCGTTACGCCAGCTTATCTAGGAAAGCGGCGATGGCGTCGTCGTTTCTTGCGTCGAAGGGACCGGGGTTGGGGACGACCCGCCAATTTTCCTTATGCTCGGCCGTCTCGCCGGGGGCCATGCTTTTCAGCTCGCCCAAGGTCTCCAGCTCCAGGAAGAGGGCGGAGGTGTAGGTCTCAAAGGACATGCCGTTGTCCGGATATACCCCGTTGGGGTGGTTGGGAAAGTAGGACTTGATGAAAACCGTGTCCCCGACGGCGTAGTAGCCCCGGCCTGCGAAGTTGTCGAAACCGATTTTAAAGGCCGCCTTGGCGGCGGGATCCTGCCGCAGGGTGGCGAAACGGCGGCCGAAATAGAAACGGTCGTCCCGCAGGTCGGCGTAGGGCCAGATGGAGACGGTACGGTTGGCCAGCAGACCGGTGTCGTGGGTGTTCAGGGGAATAATCTCGGTGCCGCCCTGATCCAGTACGGTCAGCGCCCAGGGGGCGAAGGTTTTGGGGCCGGTTCCCGTATTGGTAGCCCGATGGACGACGTCCATAGAGGGGGCGGCAGGGTCCATGCGAATTTCGATTTGCAGCGCCACGCCGTTTTCCTGCTGGGGGGCGGGGGTGAAGACGGCCCCGTTTTCCACCGTTTCATAGGGGACGGGGGCATTGTCGGGATAATAGGTTTCGGGAGAGGACTCGGGGGAAAGCCACATTCTGTGGCCGCCGTAGTTATAAAACTTGGCGCCCGCGCCGTAGAACCGGTCGAAGTCCTCCCCCTCGCTCACGGCCGCACGGGGCAGGTCGTTGAACATGATATTAACGCCGCCGGCGCGGGCGAACCTGATGACCCGGGGACCTACGTCCACCGTAATCAGAGCCTCGGCGGCGTCGTTTGCAATACGCACGCAGCGGCCGTAGTTTTCGTAAGACGGAATTTCGGTTACAGTTACTGCCATTTTGCTTTCCTCCCAATGTGTATGATATGAACCTGACCCTAAAAGGGGCGGCGGAAGCCTTGTCCAAAACGCCCGGCATAGAGCGTTTTTATGCTTCTTACCCAATATCCGGCGGCCTTTTGGTTTTCAGAAACAGGCCGACGGATTTTCGTCCGCCCTGCCGCGCGGCCGTATAACCGGGTCGGTCAGATCTGTCCCGCAGGGACGGGGACGGTCGACGGCCAGCCAATACAGGTCGTCCGCCCGACATTCTGATTGAAACACATCCAGCCCCCTTCTGTCAAGCTTTTCCATATCTTTGGCGCGCAGCAGCAGGGGCAGGCCTGACCGGCGGCCGGCTTCTTTGATAAAGGAGAGGCCTGTCTCGGAAAAACCCAGTACCCGGATGTAAGGAACCGGCTGGCGGAAATGCCGCCCGTCCAGCCCCAGGAAGGCCGAGAGGACAATGCGCCGGATACGGGCCAAAGAATACCGCTTGACCTTGACGGCGGCCCAGAGCTGGTCTAAGGAACCGGCCTGCCGGACGGCGGCGTACAACCGGTTTTCCAGTCCCTCGCTCACGTCGGGCAGGGCGGCGAACTCCTCGAGCGACATACGCCGCAGCTGGGCCAGCACCGCCCGTTCCAGCCGTCCCGGCCGGCAGAGGCCCTGTTCCTCCAGCTCCTCCCGGAGAATGGGCCGCAGGCCGGCCGGGATATGGGTGAGGGCTTCGGCGGACCGCCCCTCCAACAGCAGCCGACGAATCCCGGAGGCCGATAGGACGGGCGGGGCGGTTTCTCTATCCGGGGCGGCGGAGAAGCCGGCGTCGGGCAGGGCGGCGTCGTGGGCCGCGCCCAGACGGCGAACGGGGATGGGGGAGAGCCGGACCCCCAGCCGGTTGGCGGCGGCCAGGTACTCTACGGCCAGGATATCGTTGGGACGGCGGAGCAGGGCGGCGGTCTGGGCCCCGTATAGGGCCTCTACGGCCTGCTGCCGGGCGGCGGCAAAGGGCAGGCCGGCGGCAAGTCCCGGCTCCAGACAGGCGCCCAGTCTGGGATCGTCTACGGCCTGGGCCGCCCGCTGTAAGGCCGACGGATCCCCGCATTCGCAGCCGAAGGAGATGGCCTGACAGCCTAAAGCGGCCAGCAGACCGACGCCGCCCTCCGCGAAGTTTTGCGCGGTGGACATGGCCCAGGGCAGAGGCAGCTCGGCCACTAAATCCGCGCCGGCGGCCAGGGCCATCCGGGCCCGGCAGGTTTTGGAGATAAGGGCCGGTTCCCCCCGCTGTACAAAGTTGCCGCTCATGACCACCGCCACCGGTCCGCCGCCCATGGCCTTGGCGGCGTCTAATTGGAGGGCGTGGCCCTTGTGGAAGGGATTGTATTCGGCGATAACGCCTGTGCGCATAGGCGGGGCTCCTTTCTAAACTTCTTGCTTGTATCTCGATTTTTATAGGATTATAATAGAAATAGATGTTTTTTTAGGGTCTTCCTTGCATGCCATGATGTTTTACGGGCTTGCTTTATCTTTTTGGTTTAGTAGGAGATTTCGCGCCAGGCGTCCTTTTATGGATACTCCAATCCCTGATCGCACGCCAGACGCTACTAGACACGGTAATGGAGAAATAACAAATACCTGGCGCGAAACTTCTCTCCCAGCTAAACAAAGAAATTTCCCACTAAGCAAAAAACAACAAGCTACGAAAAAAGTAAAAACAATGAAAAATCACCTGTTTAGCATATAAAAAAGAGGCGATCCGTTTATGGGACATTTCGGTTTTTCCTACATTGGCTGCATCTATCTTTTGCTACTGTTTATCCCAAACGGGATTTGGGCAAAATATAAACCCAAGGACTACGACGCGCTGACGGGCCGAGAACCCAAGTTCCTGCGCTTGCTGGAAGGACTCGGCCAGGCCCTTACGACCTGCTGCTCCCTGGTTTTCGCGGATTTCAATCCCAAAGGCTGGTCGCTTTGGAGTCTGTGGCTGATAGGGTCCCTATGCTGTATGGCTTTATACGAAACGGGCTGGATCCGGTATTTTGCAGGCGGCCATACCCTGCGGGACATGTACCGTCCCCTTTGGGGCGTTCCGCTTCCGCTGGCCAGCCTGCCGGTCCTGGCTTTTTTGCTGTTGGGCGTATACGGCCGGGCGCTCTGGATGGTTGTGGCCGCTCTGCCCCTGGGCGTTGGCCACATCGGTATACACGCGCTCCATTGGCGGAGGATCAAATCCAGTTAGAAGGATAATTTGTCCGTTTTTTTTGAATTTCAAGGGAACTTTAGGCAAGAGACCTTGCAAAATTTGCCTTTATCTTGTATCATAAAATATTGTAAAGATTCCGGACAGGTTGTATCGTTTAGGATCCTGCCGCTATCATACCCTATTTTCGGCCGAGGCGCAAGCGGTTCCGGCCCGGCCCATCAAAATGGAGGAATCAACGTGAAAATTCTGGTTGTAAACGCGGGCAGCTCGTCGCTGAAATATCAGCTCATCGATATGACCGATGAGAGCGTGCTGGCCAAGGGTATCTGCGAGCGCATCGGCGCCACTGGCAGCATCAGCCACAAGGTGGCCGACGGCCGCAAGTTCGAGGCCGACATTCCCATGCCCACCCATACCGAGGCCTTCCAGTGCCTGGTGGAGGCCCTCACCCAGGGCGAGCTGAAGGTCATCGACTCTATGAGCGAGATTTCAGCCGTTGGACACCGCATCGTCCAGGGCGGCGCTATTTTCTCCCAGTCCACCCTGGTGGACGATCAGGTCATTGAGGATATCGCGGGCCTGGCCGACCTGGCCCCGCTGCACAACGCGGCCCATGTGCTGGGCATCAAGGCCTGTATCGCCGCTTTGGGCAAGGATGTGCCCGAGGTCGTGGTCTTTGACACCTCCTTCCACCAGACCATGCCTCCCAAGGCTTACATGTATCCCATTCCCTACGAATACTATGAAAAGTACAAGGTCCGCCGCTACGGCTTCCACGGCACTTCCCACCGGTATGTCAGCGACCGCTGCGCCGCGCTCATGGGCAAGGATAAGAAGGACATTAAGATGATTACCTGTCATCTGGGCAACGGCTGTTCCATTTCGGCTATCAAGGACGGCGTCTGCATTGATACCAGCATGGGCTTTACCCCGCTGGACGGCTTTATGATGGGTACCCGCACCGGCTCCATGGATCCTTCCGTTTTGACCTTTATCGCCGAAAAGGAAGGCATGTCCCCCAAGGAGATTTCGGATATGTGCAACAAGCAGTCGGGCCTGCTGGGCGTGTCCGGCCTGTCCAACGACGCGAGAGACGTCAACAGCGCCGCGCGGGAAGGAAACCAGCGGGCAAAGCTGGCCGTGGAGATGCAGCGGTATGAGGTGGCCAAGTTCGTGGGCTCCTATGCGGCGGCCATGAACGGGGTGGACGCCGTCGTCTTTACCGGCGGTATCGGCGAGAACGACCTCCGTATGCGGGAATATGTCTGCGGTCAGCTGGGCTATCTGGGCGTAGTCATCGATCCGGAGCGCAATAAGTCCCAGGGCAAGGAAGTGGAACTGTCCACAACCGCGTCCAAGGTCAAGATCTGGGTTATCCCCACCAACGAGGAGCTGGTGATTGCCCGGGATACCCTGGCGCTGATTTCCAAATAATGCGGACGGACTTTATTAAAGGGGCGGATGGAAATCTGCCCCTTTCTAAGATTGCGCTGGGCTGCTGTGATTTCGGCAGCAGAATCAGCGAGGCCGAGGCCTTCCGGCAGCTGGATATGTATTACGACGCCGGCGGGCGGACGCTAGATACGGCCAGGATATACGCCGCTTGGCTGCCGGGCGGCGAGTCGGCCAGCGAGCGGACGGTGGGCCGGTGGCTGACCTCCCGGGGCCGCTGGGGCCAGGTGACGGTGGCGACCAAGGGCGGTCATCCGCCCCTTGCCGATATGCATGTCTCCCGGCTGTCGCCGGACGAGCTGGAAAGGGATTTGGAGGATAGTCTGCGCGCCCTGGGGACCGACTGTATCGACCTGTACTTTCTCCACCGGGACGACCCCAGCCGGCCGGCCGGGGAGATTATGGATACTCTGAACCGTTTTGTAAGGGCGGGGAAGACGCGGGCGTTGGGTGCCTCCAATTGGTCTGCGGCCCGTATCCAGGCGGCCAACGTCTGGGCCGAAGCCGCCGGTATGCAGCCCTTTTCGGTCTCTCAGATACAGTGGAGCCTGGCCGTATGCCGGCCGGAGGATTTCGGCGACGATACCCTCAAGTGTATGGACAGGACGGAATACGCCGCTTACCTGGATATGGGCCTGCCGGTTATGGCCTACTCCTCTCAGGCCAAGGGGGTTCTGGCCAAATGGATTGGAGGAGAGAATCCCGCCGGCGGTTTTGCCCAGCGTCTGCTGAGGCCTGAGAACCGGGAGCGGGGAACGCGTCTGGCCGCTTTGAGCAGGAAAACAGGTATTTCCCCAGCCGCCCTTTCGGCGGCGTACATTACCTCCCAAAAACTGGACGGCTGCGCGATTGTCAGCGCGTCCCGGCCGGAGCAGCTGGCCGAAACCCTGACCGCGTCGAATCTTACTCTGTCCGAGGAGCAGACGCGGTATCTGGAAGGACTGTAAAGTTGCCGTAAAAAGGCCTTTTATACCGGCGAAACGGTATAAAAGACCTTTTTGTATTTTTAGCGGCGTGCGTCCGAAAAACGCGCGGCCTTGCTTTATCCTTTATTAGCAGGCGGAAAATTTCTCGCCTGCCGCTCTCAGCGAAATGAAACGCTGAAGCCAACCCTCGCATGAAACGATACAATAACACATATAGATTTTCTCTCTGCTTTTTCCTTCTAATTTCCCTTTCTTAAGCGCCGTCTCGCCGCTTTTTGGGGGTTCAAACAGAGATTCATGGCTTCGCTTAAGAATAGACATTCAAAAACTTTAACTTTTGGGTTGCAAATTTTTACAGTCGTGGTATATTTATAATTGTATAAAATGGGGGCATATAGGAATGTAAGTCCTTAAACCTCTTTCCATACGAAAATAAAGGAGCTGAAAATATGCTGCTGATGGAAGAAAAAAAGGCGGTGGAATCCGGCGGCTACGACGGAGATTTCCGCCTGCTGTACGGCGAGACCGAACAGGCCGCCCGGCGGTACGCCGCCGCCTGCGACGAATTCGCCGCGATTTTCGGCGACCAGCGGGAGGTCCGCTTTTTCAGCGCCCCGGGACGTACCGAGGTGGGCGGCAACCACACCGACCACCAGCGGGGCCGGGTGCTGGCCGGCAGCGTCAATCTGGACGTGATCGCCGTTGTTTCGCCAAATGATGAAAGCGTGGTTCGTATCCAGTCGGCCGGTTTTCCTATGGATACGGTCAGTCTTGCCGACCTGTCCGCCCAAAAGGAGGAAGAGGGTCGGGCCGCCAGCCTGATCCGGGGCATGTGCGCCCGTATGGCCGAGCTGGGATATAGGGTGCAGGGTTTCGACGCATACACCACTTCCAACGTTCTTAAGGGATCGGGGCTTTCCTCCTCCGCCGCCTTTGAGGTGCTTATCGGCGTGATTATCAGCGCGTTTTCGGGCGGCGCAGCCGACCCGGTGGAGATCGCCCAGGCGGCCCAGTATGCCGAAAACGTTTATTTTGGCAAGCCCTGCGGCCTTATGGATCAGATGGCCAGCTCGGTGGGCGGCTTTACGGCTATCGACTTTGCCGACCCCAAAAATCCGGTGATTGAAAAGGTGGACTTTGATTTCGCCCACAGCGGCTATAAGCTTTGTATTGTAGATACCGGCGGCAACCATGCCGACCTGACGGGAGACTACGCCGACATCACCGCCGAGATGAAGGCTGTGGCCGGGTTGTTCGGCAAACAGTTTCTCCGGGAGGTGGAGGAGTCCGATTTTTACGGAAACATCGCCCGGGTAAAGCGGGAATGCGGCGACCGGTCCGCCCTGCGCGCCGCCCACTTTTTTGCCGATAACCGGCGGGCGGCAGAGGAGAGGGACGCTTTAAAGTCTGGGGACTTTGCCGGCTTTTTGCGGCTGGTCAATGCCTCTGGCAGGTCTTCCTATATGTATTTGCAAAACGTCTTTTCCACCTCCGCGCCTACCGAGCAGGGCCTTTCTTTGGCCCTTTGTCTGACCGAACGGTATCTGGACGGCAGGGGCGCTTTCCGGGTGCACGGCGGCGGTTTTGCGGGTACCATCCAGGCCTTTGTGCCCGAGGCGGTTCTGGAGGGCTACCGACAGATTATGGACAGCGTTTTCGGAGAAGGCGCCTGCCATGTGCTGGATATCCGTCCGGTGGGCGGATATCCGCTAAAGGGCGCGTAAATCCTAAAATGTAAGGCGGCCCGCATAGGCTGTTCTGGCGCTATGCGCCTCTATGTCGCTTCCCGGGTCGGGACGCTCTGCAAAGCAGAGCGCATAAGCTTTTCCGGAGCGCCGGCGTTGCTTCCTAGGTCAAGACGCCGGACAGAGGTTTGGTTAAAAGCCAAACTGGGATGCCAGCGAGGGGCCTTAGGGAGCCCTTCGTAAAATGTACGCAAAGCGTATAAAGGGAAGCGGCCGCCGACGGCCGCCGACCGTATCTTAAAGATACGGCCTGTCCAAATCCCGCCGCGGGACAGGCCGTCTCCCCAGCCGCAGCGGCAGCGGAAGAGTGAAATGATATGGCTGAACTGCGTTATCATCCCCTGACCAAGGATTGGGTCATGATCGCCTCTCACCGGCAGGGCCGGCCACAGATGCCCAAGGACTACTGCCCTTTCTGTCCCGGCTCCGGCAAGGTGCCCGAGCATTTTGACGTTTACGAATACGACAACGATTTTCCCGCCCTTTCCCAGAATCCGCCCGAACCCGACCCGGTGGCCACGGGGTTTTACAAGACCGCCCCGGCCTACGGCAAGTGCGAGGTTATTCTCTATTCCCCCGACCACACCGCGACTCTGCCCGAGCTGCCGGTGGAGCACATCGCCAAGCTGGTGGACCTGTGGGTGGAGCGGTTCCAGGCCATGAAGGCCGACCCCAAAATCAAATATGTCTTTATTTTCGAAAACCGAGGCGAGTTGGTGGGCGTTACCATGCCTCATCCCCACGGGCAGATGTACGGCTATTCCTTTGTTCCTAAGAAGCTGGAACTGGAACTTTGCTCGGCCAAGGAGCACTTTGAGAAGACCGGCCGCTGTATTTTTGACGATATGCTCTTAGAGGAGCAGAAGGCCGGGCAGCGCATTATTTTTGAAAACGAGCATTTTTCAGTATTCCTGCCCTTTTTCTGCGAGTATCCGTATGGGGTTTATATCATGTCTAAGCGTCACGTAGGCTCCATCGATCAGTTTACCGACGAGGAGAAAAGGAGTCTGGCCGCTACTTTGCAGGAGACCGCCGGTATGCTGGACAGTCTGTTCGGCTTCAAGTTCCCTTATATGATGTGTATGCACAACGCGCCGGTCAACGGGGAGGATACCAGCGACTATTATCATTTTCATATCGAGTTTTTCCCGCCCCTGCGCAGCGCCGATAAGCAGAAGTTTAACGCCTCCAGCGAAACCGGCGCGTGGGCCCACTGCAACCCCACCGCGCCCGAAGAGAAAGCGGAAGAGCTGAGAGAGGCCCATAAAAGATTCATAGAGCGGCAGGATTGAGCGATTATATAGACGCGGGTAAGGAAGGAGCGGCAGCCGCCCGCCTCTACATAACAAGTCGCCCAGACCGCATACTTTTTTATTGCCCAGTCCCCGCTGTCTTATTTTTTTATCGCCTGTGAAAAAGGCATAATATCCGAAAAAAGCCGGAACTTTTCCCTGTGAATTTGTGTGGGTGGATGAAAGTGGAAGAACTTGCGGTTTTTGGTTGAATCCGGCGGGGTTTTACAGTATAATAATCTTGTATGTTAAAAAATGCACAATCTTAATTGTGAGAGCGGAGAGGTGCGTATATGGAAAATTGGTCTGAAATAGCGCTTAACGTAACCATATGCGGTTTAGCGATCGTATTTGGCGCGTTAATTATGCTGGTGATCCTGATCAGCCTATTCGGAAAAATCATGGACGCCATAAACAAAAAATCTAGAGCCTCCGCGGCTGTCCCGACCCAAACGTCTACGCCGGCTCCTGCGCCGGCCCCGACGCCCGCGGCCCAAGCGGACGACGGCGAGTTGATCGCCGTTATTTCGGCGGCGGTGTCGGCCATGTATGATGGCAGCGGCAAGCAGTTTACCATTCGTTCGGTTCGTCCCGCACGCCGCGCTGGCGAGCGTCCCGCGTGGGCGGCAGCCGGCCTCCGGGATAACACCCGGTCGTTTTAGAAAGGCGGGATGATAGGAAATGGAAGTCTGGAATAAGTTTATTGACACCATCGGCGGTATTTTAGGGGAATCCGGCTTTGCCGGCCTCTTTACCGGCGAGGGCTGGAAAAATTTGATTATGATCGGCGTGGCCTGTTTCTTCCTGTTTTTGGCCATTAAAAAGCAGTTTGAGCCCCTGCTTCTGCTGCCCATCGCTTTCGGTATGCTGCTCACCAACCTTCCCGGCGCGGGACTGTATCATCCCGAACTCTGGAATCTTGCCGGCGGCATCGATTATGGGGAGGTGCTCCATGAGGGCGGTATTTTAGACCTGCTCTATATGGGCGTTAAGCTGGGAATTTATCCGCCTCTGATCTTCTTGGGCATAGGCGCTATGACCGATTTCGGCCCCCTGATTGCCAATCCTAAAAGCTTTTTGCTGGGCGCGGCCGCGCAGTTCGGTATCTTTGTCGCCTTTATAGGCGCGTTGGCGCTGGGCATGCCAGCCAACCAGGCCGCCTCCATCGGCATTATCGGCGGCGCGGACGGTCCGACCGCCATCTTCGTCACCTCTAAGCTGGCTCCCGAGCTTTTAGGGCCTATCGCCGTCGCGGCTTATTCCTATATGGCTTTGATCCCGGTTATCCAGCCACCTTTTATGAAGCTGCTTACCACCAAGAAGGAGCGTATGATCCGCATGACCCAGCTGCGCACCGTCTCCAAGGTGGAAAAGATTATCTTCCCCGTTCTGGTTACTATCGTGGTTTCCCTGCTTCTGCCCTCTGCGGCCCCGCTGGTGGGTATGCTGATGCTGGGCAACCTGATGCGGGAAAGCGGCGTTGTGGACCGGATTTGCAAGACGGCCCAGAACGAGCTGATGAATATTATTACCATCTTCCTGGGCGTTACCGTAGGCGCCACCACCAACGGCGCCACCTTCCTCAACCTCAACACTCTTAAAATTGTTGCCATGGGCCTTGCGGCCTTCTGCTTCGGCACCGTAGGCGGCCTGCTGTTAGGCAAGCTGATGTGTCTGGTCACCAAAGGCAAGGTCAACCCGCTCATCGGTTCGGCCGGCGTGTCGGCTGTTCCTATGGCGGCCCGGGTTTCCCAGAAGGTGGGCCAGCAGTATGATCCCGGCAACTTCCTGCTCATGCACGCCATGGGTCCCAATGTGGCCGGCGTTATCGGTTCGGCTGTCGCGGCCGGCGTGCTGCTCAAGATGTGCGGCGCTTAATCAATATTGTATGGGACGATCGGACTTATGTCCGGTCGTCCTTTTTTGTTAAGAAAACCGTCGGCTTCGCCGGTGGAATTTCCCTGTCCAGTATAGCTTCAAACAACGAGCGGAGCGAATCGCTAATACAAACCTAAATATTAGAAAAACGCAGGGTAGACGAGGGATGCCCGCGGACGGGCTGCGCAGAGCAAGCGGTGCAAGAGAAAAAATTTTTCCGCGCGTCTTGGCCGGTATCCGGCCTTTTAGGGCCTATGTAAGCCGTCAGCTTCCCTGCGGCTATGACCATATGGGATACGTTTGGCAACGCCGCTGGCGAAAAATGCATTTCTGCATTGCCTATTGGAGCGTATTTTGCTATAATATAAATAATTATGTGATTCCGCCGGCGCCAATCGGCCTTTTACCCAAGGAAGGATGTTGCCTTATGGCTAAAGTAACCCTTTTGACCTATACCCCGCAGCCTGAGAAGGCGGTGGCCGCAGCCGCCAAGCTCTGCTATTCTCCCGCCTCTATTTCGGAAATTTCCGAAGGGCTAACTGCGGAAAAAACAGCTTCCTTTGTGGAGATGCTGGCCGAAATCGGCCATGAAAGCCCTATCGAACACGCATCCTTTACCTTTGGCATTGAGGGCGTGTCCCGTTCCTTTCTGGCCCAGATGACCCGTCATCGCCTGGCCTCCTATTCTGTGCAGAGCCAGCGATATGTGCGGGAAGCCCAATTTTCCTATGTCATCCCGCCGGAGATCGAGGCCCGTCCCGCCGCTAAAGCCCTTTTTTTGGAGGCTATGGAGCGAGACCAGCGGGACTATGAGGCCTTGACCGAGGTTTTAAAGGCCGACCATGAAAAGGCCTTCCTGGCCGCCGGTATGGAACCGAAGGCCGCTGCCCGCGCCGCTGAAAAAAAGGCTATAGAGGACGCGCGCTTTGTTCTGCCCAACGCTTGCGACACCAAGATGGTGGTGACTATGAATGCCCGCAGTCTGCAAAACTTTTTCCGGCATCGCTGCTGTAATCGGGCCCAGTGGGAAATCCGGGAGGTGGCCGACCAGATGCTGCGGCTTGTAAAGGAGGCCGCGCCCGGCCTTTTCAAAAGCGCCGGTCCTTCCTGTATAACCGGCGGTTGTCCGGAGGGCAAGATGTCCTGCGGAAAAAGCGGCGAGGTCCGCGCGAAATACCGAAAGGGGTAGCCTCGTCGTTTGCTTTTGCCCAGAGCGCATACCAAGTCTGACGCTCTGCGCTTTAGGCGGTCCGTCTATGCCGTCCGGCTGTTCAGGCCGGTTTTGTTACGAAAGGAGGCCTGCCGCCTCCTTTCCATCACGATTTGCGCATGGGCCGACGGGCGATACCGGCTTGTGCGGCAAGGGCTTCCCCTTGCAAAAAGTCTGTGGCGCGCAGCCGAACAAAAAAATTCGGCAAGGCGGCTATAAATCCGGCGAAAGGGGAGAACCCTAATGAAAGGTAAATTGGTTGTCATCGAGGGACTGGACGGGAGCGGTAAGTCCACCCAGCTTCAGCTGCTGCCCGGATTGCTGGAAGAGGCGGGCGTCGATTCCCGTACCATTTCCTTCCCGGATTACGACGACCCTTCCAGCACGCTGGTAAAAATGTACTTGTCCGGGGCCTTTGGCGGTACGGCGGACGCGGTCAACGCCTATGCCGCTTCGATTTTTTACGCCGCCGACCGTTACGCCAGCTACAAGCGGCACTGGGGAGACTATTACGCTTCCGGCGGCTTGGTGCTGGCCGGCCGGTATGTTACCTCCAACGCCGTGCATCAGATGTCCAAGCTGCCCGAGGAAGAGTGGGAGGCATACCTTTCCTGGCTGTACGACCTGGAGTATGAAAAGACCGGCATACCAAAGCCTGACCTTGTGCTCTTTTTGGACATGCCCCCTGCGGTTTCCCAGCGCCTGCTGGCCGGCCGGTACGGCGGGGACGAGTCCAAAAAGGATCTGCACGAACGGGACGCGGCCTATCAGCGGCGCTGCCGTCAGGCCGCCCGGTTTGCCGCCCTCTATTCCGGCTGGCAGACTGTTTCCTGCGCGGCCGACGGGCGTCTCTTGTCCCCAAAACGTATCGGCGAGGCGCTGTTCATGGCAGTAAAAAAGATTTTATAAGACGGCATGGCATGGGGCTTAGAGAGGCCGGTAAACCGGATCTGCGTTTTGGGACCGGCGGGCGGTTTACAAGGCCAACATGCTATAGGGATTCTGTTTAGTTCCCTCAACAACTGTCTATTTGCCCCTTGCTTCCCATACAAAAAGGAGCCAATCGTCTTATCCCGCTGCCGGCGGATAAGTGAAACGTAAAAAGCTAAACCTCAGAACCGTGCGGGCCTGCGCCAACCGGAGTCAACCGGAGGCGTCCGGACGGGCGCGGTCCTGGAGATGGCTCCAGCGACTAGTCCCGTAGATGGCCGTAGGCGGCAGCGTCCCCCCTTCTTTTGTCGTTTTACAAAAGAAGGGGTCGCGTTATTAGATCCGTTGTTAAAGTAATAAGAAAAGGACATCTGGCACGAAGCTTCCCGCCTAACGAAACAAGAAAAAACAAATCAGCTTCGTATCCCTTTTGCCCCAAGACGAAAATACATGCTTTGTCTTGCAAAACAAAATTTTTGTGAGACCCTTGATGAGCTGAACGAAAGTCTATACTTTGTCTTGCAAAGTAACATTTTTGTGAGGGGCTCGATGCCCCGAACGAAAATCTATAGATTTTTGTTTGGCCTATCTGAATGAACGTTCTTTGGGCGTTCATGGCTTCCTGCAAGGGACGCTTCACAAAAATTTGCGCAAATCGTATAGATTTTCATGCGGGGCATCCGGGCGGCCAGTCTTTGGCGGTCTGACGTCCCGGCGCTTCTTGTAAGGACGGTTTGCAGGAGTCCAACCAAGAGATCCGAATGGGAACACGGGAAGGCAAGGCTGATAGGTTAACGCCCCTTGGACCTTTGTTTCAAAGTGAGAATGTAAGATAAAAATCAGGGCAATATAAACGTTTTTTAGCGCTTGCCGGTCATTTTCCAGACTGCCGGCGGCGAGATTGCCCAGCCAAAGGAGGATTTGCATATTATGCTGTATTTGTTCTTGGCCCCTGGCTTTGAGGAGATCGAGGCCTTGGCGCCGTTGGATATTCTGCGCCGGGCGGAACTGGAGGTCGCTACCGTAGGCGTAGGGGACCGGCTGGTGGCCGGCGCCCATCACATCGCGGTGGAGGCCGATTTGGCCCCTATGGAGGTGGATCTTCAGAATATGGAGGGGCTGATCCTGCCCGGCGGTATGCCCGGAACCCTCAATCTGGAAAAGGCTCCCATCGTGCAGGCGGCGCTGGATATGGCCGCTGGGGACGGCCGTATGATTGCAGCCATCTGCGCGGCCCCGTCTATATTGGGGCATAAGGGCTTGCTGCGGGGCAAACGGGCGGTCTGTTTTCCCGGTTTTGAGGAGCAGCTGGAGGGCGCGCAGGTCTGCGGAGATTCCGTTTGTCAGGACGGAAATATAATCACAGCCAAGGGGGCCGGCGCGGCGATTGCCTTCGGACTGCGCATCGCGGCCTACTGGAAGGGCGACAAGGCTGCGTCCAGTTTGGGGGCGGCCATGCAATGCGTCCAGTAGATATTCGGGATTATAAAAACGAGCTGCGGGCCAAGTACAAGGCCGCCCGCCGCGCCATGAAACCGGAGGAAAAGACCCGTCTGGATGGGCTGATCGCCGAAAAGGTGTCCCGACTGTATCAGTATAAAAGCTGCCGCAGGCTTTTTATTTACGTCTCCACCGGCATTGAGGTGGACACGCTGACCATTATCCGGCGGGCGTTGGAGGAAGGCAAGCGGGTGGCGGTTCCCCGCTGTATCGCGGGAACCCGGCGGATGGAGTTTCACTATATCGATTCTTTGGATCAACTGAAACCGGGCAGCTTTTCAGTTTTGGAGCCGGACGAGAGCCGCCCTGTCGCCCGGGATTTTTCCCATAGTTTAATGATCGTGCCGGCCTTGTCCCTGGACAACCGGGGATATCGCCTGGGCTATGGCAAGGGTTATTACGACCGGTATATCGCCGAATTTACCGGCCCCACAGCGGGCGTCTGTTATGCCGCCGATTGCCGCCGCCATATGTACCACGGCCGGTTCGACCGCCCGGTAGAGGTGATCGTTACAGAGCGGGGAATCCGGCGGGCGGTCAAGTAGGCCGGAGCCGGACGCGCCAGGCCGGCTCTTAAGGGTACGGAAAAAGGCCCGCGCTTAAAGCGCGAGCCCTTTCCAGAGGGGTTGATTAGCTAACAGCCGCAGCCCAACAGGACGATGAGGATAAGCAGAACCCAAATGGAGTTGCCGCCGCTGAACAAGCTGCCCGAGCAGCCGCGGTTATTGCCGCAAGTATTGCCACAGTTGCACATGTTTGTTTCACCTCTTCCTTTCGGACTTCAGTATATAGTATGTGGAAGGGGCGGGGTTGGTGCATGGATCCGGGACAGGCGGTTGGGGAAACGCGAACGCGTGTCCGGCGAGGTGAAGGAGGGGCAACCGCCCTTGCACAGGCAATACAGCGGACGGTTTTACCGTTACAAATACACGCTGAGGACCGGCAACAGAAGCGGATGACGCAGTATGCCGACAGGAGGACTACATATGGACGATTGGAAAAAATATACTGAGGATGCCGATGGGGAAGAGGAACTCTCTTTAACAGGCGAATACCCGCTTTTTTCAGAGGACGGCATAGCCGAAGCGGGCGATACCTGGCAGGACGGGGCCGAAGCGGGCGGCGCGCCTGCGGATTCTCTATATTCGCCAGCCGTCGGAGGAGAGGATGATTTTGTCATCGGCAAGGGCTTCTATCTGGAGGAGGAACCGGAGGAATCCCCTGCCCGTACCCAGGCCAGGCCCGCGTCCGGACGGGGGAAAAGGAAAAAGAGGGGCCGGTCGGGCTGCCTGGGTTCGGTGATTTGGGCGCTGGCAATTCTGCTGGTGGCCGGCGGCATATCCTTTGGCGTCATCATGGCCGGCGCAGATCTTCTGGGCATCGGTAAGAACGATATCGTGCAGGTGGAAATCCAAAAGGGCGCCTCCACCGAGAGTATAGCCCAAACCCTTAAGGATGCGGGAGCCATCAAGTTCCCTACTCTTTTCCGCCTTTACTCCAAGCTCAAAAAATACGACGGCAAGTATAAATACGGCGTGTACGAATTTAACACAGAAATCGGCTACAGCGGTATCATGCATCAGTTACAGACCGAGGGCGCCCAGGCCGATATGGCCGAGGTGCGCATTCCCGAAATGGCCACTATCGACCAGATTATGACCTTGCTGGAGGAAGCCGGCGTCTGCTCCAAGGAGAATTTCCAGACCGCTATGCAGAACGCTGTTTTTTCCGAAAGCTTTGTGGGGGATATCCCCATAGAGAAGGTGCACTACCGGCTGGAGGGCTATCTGTTCCCGGATACCTATAAGTTCATCAAAGAGGATTCGGTCAGAGGAGCGACCCGGGCCATTCAGCAGATGCTCAAAAGAATGGACGAGAAGTTTCCCCAAAACTGGCGCAGGCAGGCTATAGACCAGGGCAGCAATATGCATAACATTCTGACCATGGCGTCTATTATAGAGATGGAGGCCAGCAGTCATCCTGATGAAATGGCCAATGTGGCGGCGGTTTTCTATAACCGTTTGCAGTGGAACGAGGCAAAGCTTCTGGGTTCCTCGCCCACTATGAAGTATCCCTATGGGGACGGCCGGTACGATACCAATAAGACCGAGGGTCTGCCGCCGGGTCCCCTGTGCGCGCCAAGCGAGAAGGCCATCGAGGCGGCCCTCAATCCTACAGAGGGCTTTGCCGCCACCTATTTCGTGACTGACAGCGATATGCAGTTTTACTATAACAACTCTTTAGCTGACCACAACAAGACCATTCAGGACCTGAAATCCAAGGGTAAATGGTTGGGGTAGAGTACGAAGCGCCAACTCGCGCTGCCGTAAAATAATCTCCGTAGTGCAGAAATCGACAGAGCGGCATTTTATGCCGCGTAGACGATTGTGGAGCAGAGGGAATTTTCTCAGATCAGCGAGCGGAGGGAGGCGTGACAAGCGCCGACCTGGAACGCGCCCCAGCGCAGCGTATAGCCGGCGGCAGATTCCCAATCGCTGCCATCATAATATAAAACCGGCGCGGAGGGGACGGACTGTATGTCCGTCCGGGCCTTTAAATCCGGTTTTTTGAAAGGTGAAACCAAATGGAAAATTTGGAGCTGCTCTGTCCCGCGGGGGACGCCGAAGCCTTGCGGGCGGCGGTGGACTTTGGTGCAGACGCAGTGTATTTGGCCGGACAGGCCTACGGTATGCGCACGGCCTCCAAAAACTTTGACGAGGCCGGACTGCGCGAAGCGATCCGGTACGCCCACCAGCGAGGCGTAAAGGTGCATGTGACCTGCAACACCCTGCCCCGTAACGGGGAGTTGGACCAGCTGCCCGCCTTTTTAGAGCTTGTCGCCGACGCGGGGGCCGACGCGCTTATCGTAGCCGATCTGGGCGTCCTCTCCCTTGCCAAGCGGTACGCGCCCGGCGTGGCGCTGCATGCATCGGTGCAGGCCGGCGTGGTGAATTACGAGGCCGCCCGGGCGCTGTATGAGCTGGGTGTCCAGCGGGTGGTGCTAGCCCGGGAACTGACCCTAGAGGAAATCGCCGGTATCCGGGCCAAAACGCCCCGGGAATTAGAGCTGGAGGCCTTTATCCACGGGGCGGTCTGCATTTCGGAATCGGGCCGGTGCCTTCTGTCCAGCTACATGACCGGCCGGGACGCGGCCCGAGGAGACTGCGCCCAACCCTGCCGCTGGCGGTACGCCCTGATGGAAGAAAAGCGGCCGGGACAGTTTTTTTCCATCGCCGAGGAGGGCGCGGGCGCATACATTCTCAATTCCAAGGACCTGTGTATGGCCGAGCATCTGCCCAAGCTGACGGCGGCGGGGGTGACCAGCTTCAAGATAGAGGGCCGGGCCAAGTCCAGCTATTACGCCGCCGTCACCGCCGGGGCCTACCGGGCCATACTGGACGCATATATAAAAGACCCGGCCGCGCCGCCGCCGTCCTGGGCGCTGGAGGAGCTGCAAAAAATCAGTCACCGGCCCTACTCCACCGGTTTTTACCTTGGAAAGCCGGAGCAGGAAACCGTATCGGGCGGCTATCAGCGCAGCTACCAGCTGGCCGCCGTAGCCGTCGACTGGCGGGAGGGAATGCTGACCCTGCGCCAGCGAAATAAGTTTATTAAGGGAGAGACGCTGGACTGCCTGGAGCCGGGCGGGCCAAGCTTTCTCATACCTGTGCAGGAGATGTACGATGAGCAGGGCGGCCCCATCGACGCTGCGCCCCATGCCGAGATGACGGTGCGTATACCTTGCAGCCGGCCGGTAAAGCCCGGCGCGTTTTTAAGGAGGAATCTGAAATGATCAATCAGGAAATAGCCGATTTGATCCGGCAGGCCGACCAGGCCATTACCCAGGAACGGTTCGACGACCTGATGGATTTTTATACCGAGGACGCCCTGCTGGTGGTAAAACCGGGCCTGACCGTGCAGGGAAAGAAGGAGATCAAGGCGGCCTTTCAGAAAATCGCCGCCTATTTTCAAAACAGCGTAAAGCCGACCCAGGGCGGTATGGTCATGCTGGAGGCGGGGGACACGGTTCTGGTCCTTTCCCAAACCCTCTTAACGGCGGATAACCAAGCCGAATCGGCCTACAGCATGGACCGCCGGGCCACCTACGTCTACCGGCGGATAGACGGAAGGTGGCTCTGCGCCATTGACAATTCCTATGGAACCGCCCTTTTGGATTAACCTGTATTTTGCTTACAAAAGGACAGCAGATGGGCAAAAAGACGCTTTTTCGGTCTTTTCAAGCAGACGTTGCCATCTACCTACAAGGGATCATACGCACAGCAGCCGTCCAAAAGACCTCCCGCACAGTCGACCCAAATGGGGACATTTAGGAAACTGGCGGCGTTTTCGGATTGAGCGGGCGTAAACCCGCTGTCCGCCCCCAGAAGAGGCGGCCGCATTTAGGCTCGCCGCTGGGGCCGGGGGCGTTTTACGGGAAGAAGCCCAAGCAGGCAAGGCGGATGAGGCAGCAGTCTTTTTGGCCGTCCTTCAATAGCCGCCTATAGGGCGGTCCACAAAAGCCGCTCGTCAAAGCGGTTCGCCAGCAGCCGGCAAGGAAGACAATGCGGCGTGCGTGGGTTTATCTCGTAAAACTGTCTTGGCCCTTTGGAGACGGACGGAAGCGCCTTTCCGTGAAAATTAAAAGCCGGCGTACCAAGCGGTACGCCGGCTTTTAAACTACTTGGCCTGCCGGGCCAGGATTTTACAGATTTCCATCACGTCGCCGATGGCGATACCGTCGCTGCCGTCCAGATTACCCACCAACAGCTCCCGCTGGGTTGGCGGCTGGCCCGCAGTCTGCCGGGCCAAAATCTTGCAGGCCTCCATTACGTCGCTGATGGTCACCGACCCGTCGCCGTCCAGGTCGCCGGGCAGGCAGACGGTCACGCTGGCCTGGGCCTTTGCCTCGCTGCCGGCCAGGCTGCCCTCCAGGGTAAATACGCCGGGCTGGGCGTACTGGGAGGGCAGGGCGGCTTCCCAGGCAACCGGCAGGCTGCCCTGACTGCCGTCGGCATAGGTAACCGTTACAACGCCGGGCAGGTTGGGAGCCTTTCCGGTCAGGGTCATTGTCTGAACGGTCTCCACGGTCTGCACCTGCTTCACATCGAGGTTTTCGGTGCGGACCTTGCCCGGCTCATACCAGAGCAGGACAGCGTCGTCCGAAGGCCCTAGCAGGGATTCGGCCCGGCCCAGTCCCGCCTCATAGCGGTTGGTTACTTCCCGACCGCTCAAGGCCTTCTGGTAAACATAAGCGCCGGCCAGCCGGCCGCGCAGTACGCTGCCGGGAGCGTCCATCCGGCAGCCGATTCCCAGGAGGGAATCGCAGGAGGCCACGCTGACGGTTACCTCCTTGCTGCCCAGCAGCCTGCCGTCCACATACAGGGAGATGCCGCCGCCGTCGTACACGCCGACTACATGATGCCAGGTGCCGGGCAGCCAGTCGCTGGGATAGGCGGCCTTGACCTCGTGCCACTGCCGGTCGGTCTCGCCGTGAACAAAGAACTGTAAACCGCCGCTGTCGGTCTTGATGGTGGTCTGGGTGTCTCCCTTGGCGATGAAGATGTTTCCGTCGCCCAGGTCGGCGGGGTTGACCCAAACCTCCAGGGTAAAGGGGTTCTTTCCCGACAGGCTGGCGTTGACCTTGCCGTCCTGGTCGGGTACCGAGAAGCTGCCCGACATACTGTACCCGCCGGGGGCGGTATCGTCCCTGTAAACGCGGGCGGTCTCGGTGATCTCGCCGTCCCGGCCGCCGTCGCTCTGGTCGGCGATATAGGAGCGGGCGTCCTTGTAAGCCTCGATGAGACCTTCGGCCGCCGTCAGCTCGTCGTATCGGACGGTCAGCCTTTTCTGGTCGTCGGTCAGCCGGTCGTAGGCCTTGCGGGCGGCCTCGATGGCGGTCTTCTGGCCGTAACCGGTCAAAATGCCGATCTCGCCGATGACCCGGTCGGCCTCGGCGGCCTCGGCTTTATCAAAGGCGGCCTGGTCAAAGGATTCGGCCTGCCGCCACTGCTTGCTGCGCTCCATCAGGTCCTCCCCCTTCTGGTAGGGGACGATGGTGTAGGCGTAGCTGTAGGCCAGATTGCCGGGCATAAGGTACTGCTCCAGAGGCTGGGGACCGCAGGAGTTGGAGCCGACGCCCCGGGACTTTAGGTCCACATGCAGGACGGTATGACTGGGCTTTGCCAGCTGATAGGGGTGACGCTTATTGTTGCCGGTGTGGGTGGTGGATAGCTCTTCCACGTTCCAGTAGAGAGCGCCGGCCTCCAGCAGATCCGCGCCCACCACCATGAGCCCCGTGTCGCTGGAATCGGACTCCAGGGCCATGTAGCGCACGCCGGTGTGGCTGCCGGTGTCCTGTGGACGGACGTAGGGGAAGAAGGAATCGAAAACGGTGGTTTCATATACGCCCACCGTCGCGCCCTGTTTACGGTCCTGGAAGGTATCCTGGGGGCCGTCGCCGTACCAGACGATGCGCGCGTAGTCTACCGGCAGGGTCAGCTCGGCGCCGTACCGGAGCATCTGCCCCATACCCTCGCCGGGCTGCAAATCGGCCTTTACGGTGATCTCGCCGGTGGAGTAGATCGTGTAAACCATTTTTTGCACCGTGCCGCCCGCGCCGGACAGCTGCAAGGCCGCCTCCACCGTGGCCGACTTACCGTCGGCGGCCATGTGGGTTTTCATGGAGAGCAGCTTCATGCCCTGGTTGGCCGTCCGCCATTTTTCATCCAGGGAATCGTTGTCGTTGTCGGTCCTGGCCCGCCAGTAGTTGGGAGTGGGACCGGCGGTGAGCAGGGGCTTGCCGCCGTATACGTAGGAATCGATCAGCCCGGTTTTGGTATCGAAGCGAATGGTTCCGTCCTTTACGGTGAAGACCAGAGCGTCTTCCTCCTCGGTCTTTTGCAGAGCGGGAGCGGCGGCCGCGTCGTAGTCGATATGGGTGACGGCGGCCGGCAGCTGAAACTGCTGCTTTGCCACAACCGCGCCGGCCTTCTCCCAGGGGGCGTCCTGCTTTAAGGTAACGGTGAAGTTGAGGAAATACTCTGCGTCGGCCTTGGGGCTATCGGGCAGCTTGTAGGGAACAGAGGCTGCCTTGCGCTCCTGCGGCAGGACAGCGTCGGTAATTTTGCCGCTGTCCACCACGGTTTTCCCGTCCTCCAGCACCTGCCAGCCGATATCGTAACGGCTCAAGTCGATAAACTGGAACTCGTTGTAGATTTTCACCTCTCGGCGCAAAAGGGCGGCGGTATCGGCCGTAAACCAGACCGACTGATAGACGTATTTGACCTCGGCCAGCTCGGGCTGGGGGGTGCGGTCGGAGGAGATGAGGCCGTTGTTGCAGTAGTCCTGGTGATGGACGGTGTCGCCCCAGTCGCCGCCGAAGGCGTAGTACCGGCCGGCCATATCCTCCCGGCCGGCCTCGGCGTAGTAATCGTAAATGGAATCGTCCAGATGGGTCGAGGCGTCGGAAAATTCCAGCCAGAGCAGCACGTCCCCGTCGCCGGGCTGTAAGACGTAGTCCCCCCGGCCCCTGTCGGCCGTATACTGGGCCGCCGCCTCGCCGGCGGTCAGGGCCCTTTTGTAAACGCGCAGGAGGCTAAACTGGTTTTCCCCCGTCCGGTCGGGATTAACCGCGTCGTACCCCACGCCGAAGGGCGAGTCGGTGGCCTGGATGGGCAGGTTTACCTCCCCGTCGGTCCCGGTGGGGGTAAGGGCCTGGCCGTCGCAGTAAAGGGACAGGTTTTTCCCGTCAAAGACGGCGGCCACCTGATGCCAGTTACCCAGCCAGTCGGCCGGCGCGTCGTATTCGTTCTGGAACCAGCGGGAGCCCTGACCGGTGACAAAGAAGCGCAGCTTCCTGCCGTTTTCGTCGCAGCGCAGCCCCAGCTGCTGGTCGCCCTTGGAGAAGAGGACGTTGAGGTTTTGGGGAGTAAGCTGCTTTACCTCGGCCTCAATGGTGAAGGGTTTGTTGCCCGACAGGGCCTCGTTGAGGACGGCCGAGCTTATGTAGGCGGCGTAGCCGTCCAAAACCTTCCCCTTGTCCGGGTCGGCCGCCAGACTGCCCTCCAGCGTCCCGTCCAGAGACAGGGGACCCTTGTCGGCCGATACCATGAGAGCGGCCGGAATGGGGGAGGAGAAGTTTTGATCCACCCAGTCCCAGATAAAGCCGCCCATGAGGTTGTCATAAGAACGGATTACATCCCAGTATTCCATTAGGTTGCCGGTGGCGTTGCCCATGGCGTGGGAGTATTCGTTGAGGACGAAGGGCATTTTGTCCGCCCCCTGGCCCTGCCGCTGGACGTAGGCCACGTCGGCGTACATGACGCTGATAACGTCGATGCCGCCCTCGGTCCCCAGGGGCAGGTAGGTAATGGGCCGGGTAGCGTCGACCGGACGGTAGATATCGGGGATGGACTTTTCGAACATCCGGGTGTGGGGGGAGCCGCCGGCCTCGTTGCCCAGGGACCACATGACCACCGAGGTGATGTTCTTGTGCCGCTCCACATTGGCCCGAGCCCGGTCGTTGTAGGCCTCGGTAAAGTGATAGCCCACGGTGTCCACCGTCCGGCCGTTTATCTGAATCTCGGAGCCTTGCAGGGAGTGGGCCTCCATGCTGGCCTCGGACATGACGAAAAGGCCGTACTTATCGCAGAGATAGTAAAGATAGGGGTCGTTAGGATAATGGGAGGTGCGTATAGCGTTGATATTATGCTGCTTCATCAGCTTTAAATCGGTTTCATACAGCTCCCGGGATACGGCCTTGCCCTTGTCGGGGTCGATATCGTGCCGGTTGGTCCCCTTGAAGACCAGGGGCTTTCCGTTGATGAGAATCTGGTCGTAATCCTTGGTGACCCGGTTGTAATTGCCGTCCACCACGGTTTTGGTAAAGCTGATCTCCCGGAATCCCAGCTGCTGGGAGATGCTCTCAAAGTGCCTGCCCGAGCTTTTGTCGTACAGGGAAACCACCAGGATGTAGAGATAGGGGTCCTCGTCCGACCAGAGGCGGGGCGCGTCCACAGCGCGGCTCAGGTTCAAAGAGACTTCGCCGGCCGAATCGACGGCCGCCACGTCCCCCCGCAGGGGTTGGGCGGCAAAGAGGTTGACCCCCTTGTCGTCGAAGAGCCTTACGTCCACGCCGAAGTCCTGTACCTTGTCCGTGCTCTGGTTGGCGACGTCCAGCCGCAGCTTCAGCTCGGCGCTTGTAAACTGATCGTCCAGCTCGGTTTCCACCTTGTAGTCTCGGATGTGGACGGCGGGGGTGGCAGTGAGATAAACGTCCCGGAAGATGCCGGCCAGCCGCAGGGAATCCTGATCCTCCAGCCAGCTGCCGTCGCTCCAGCGGTGGACCCGCAGGGCCAGCAGATTGTCCTTGCCGTCCTGGTTCAAGAAGGGAGTAATGTCGAAGGTGGCCGCGTCGTACATGTCCTCGCTGTAGCCCACCTCATTGCCGTTGACGTACAGGTACATGGCCGACTCCACGCCCTCGAAGGTGACATAGACCTTCTTGCCGTTTTGCAGCCAGCCGGGGTCTACATCAAAGCTTTTCCGATAAAAGCCCACCGGATTGGTGACGGTGGGGGCGATGGGGGCCACGTTGCGGAAATCCTGGTTGCCCTCGTTGCCGTACTGGCCGGGCCAAGGGCTCTGGGTGTTGGCGTAGATAGGGAAGTCGAAGCCCTGGGACTGCCAGGAGGCCGGCAGGGTCACGCTTTTCCAGCCGCAGGCGTAGTTGACGTCCGGCCAGCGGGACACGTCCCCGGTTCCATGGTAGGGGTCGGCCTCCACGCCCGTGTAATCCGTTTTGTAAAATTCCCTGGAGACGCCGTTCTGATCGGCTTCCTTGAGGCTCTTAAAAACGGTCAAATCCCAGGCCTGTCCCTCGCCGGTGAGCAGCTGATAGTAGGGGGACAGGCTTTGGTCGTAGTTGACCGCGCCCAGCCGGGCCTTCTCCACATCGTCGTAGGGCAGGGTGTCGGCGCTGTGGGGCTCCCGGTTGACCTGGTAAACGTCCGACTGGCGCACCGGCTGGCCGTTAATGTCGGTACTGTTTACCTCGCCCGTCCATTCCTTGTGGGTGAAGTAGGTCTGGCCCGGCGCAAGGTCGCTGCGGGCGGTCAGCTTGGGCCAGGCGGCCCCGGCCTTCCAGGGGTCGGCCGGACCGGCGGCCGCCGCCGGAAGGGGAATGCCCAGGGAGGCGGTCAGACTGGCGGCCAGAATCAGGGCCGCTATGCGGGATAAGGGCAGCATAGATGATTCCTCCTTTTTTATGCTTTGCAGTTGGGCTTTTGGTTTTCCTTTTTATTGGATGGGAGGGGATGTGGAAAATCTGTTGTTTCTTTTTGTTTTTGTTTAGCTGGGAGCAGGGTTTCGCGCCAGGTATCCTTTTTCTCTTACTCCAATACCTGTTCTAGTAGCGCGACATACTTTTCTTTATGTGAAGAAAAGTATAGATTTCTCTGCGGCCCATCTAAGCGAACAGCCAAAGG
>JAAVYX010000244.1 GCA_022791355.1 Clostridiales bacterium
CCCTCCCTGTCCCGTTTGAAGGACAAGGGCATCGGCGCAGGCAAGACCCGCGCGGATCACGCCAATACCATGAACCAGCTCTTCGCGGCTTACTCCCGCGGCAAGGAGGCCAAGGAATTGATGGTAATTCTGGGCGAGGCCGCTCTGACCGATATCGATAAGCTCTACGCCCAGTTTGCCGACGCCTTTGAGGAGGAGTATGTCTCCCAGGGGTATGACGCCAACCGGGATATCGAAGAGACCTTGGCCATCGGCTGGAAGCTGCTCTCGATCCTGCCCCGCAGCGAGCTCAAGAGAATCAAGGACGAATTCCTCGATGAATATTATGGAAAACAGTAGAGTAGGGGGGTGCTGATCCTTGGCGACCAAACAAATCAACCCCACCCGAATGGAACTGACCCGTCTGAAGAAGAAGCTGATCACCGCCCTGCGCGGGCACAAGCTGCTCAAGGATAAGCGGGATGAGCTGATGCGGCAGTTCCTCGACATGGTACGGGAGAACAAGCGTCTGCGGGAAAAGGTGGAGGCGGATATTCTGGCGGTCAATCAGAACTTTGTGATGGCCCGCGCCAGCATGACCGACGAGGCCCTAAATACCGCGCTGCTGGCTCCTACGCAGGAGGTTTTCCTGGATACCGAGACCCGTAATGTGATGAGCGTGGATATCCCGGTGCTGCATTATAAGACCCGCACCGCCAACCCGGAGGATATTTATTCCTATGGCTTTGCCTTTACCTCCGGCGATTTGGACGATGCGGTTAAGTCGCTGGCGGCTATTCTGCCCGACCTACTGCGGCTGGCGGAAATCGAAAAGTCTTGTCAGCTGATTGCCGCGGAGATTGAAAAAACACGCCGGCGAGTCAACGCCCTGGAACACGTTATGATCCCGGAAACCCAGAAAAATATCCAGTATATTACCATGAAGCTGGATGAAAACGAGCGCAGTACGCAGATCCGTCTGATGAAGGTCAAGGATATGATGCTTGCGCAGGCTCACGATTACGATCAACCGCTGTAAGGCGGTTCCTTGGCAAAACGGCCCGGACTGACGGATATCGGTCCGGGCCGTTTTTCTCGTTTCAAACAGCAGAGCAACCGCCGGCAGGCCAGAGATAGGGAACAGGGGCGGCTGGCCGATTCCGTAGTAAAGTTATATTTGTGGTCTTGACCAGCAAAGGGAAATTTATGTATACAAAGAGCGAATTGAGCACAATGTATAAAAAATCCTGGAAGATGCGGCATTTTTATCCTTGCAATCCGGTTGCGTGATTCTACATTTTCCATTATAATGATACCAAATCATGGAGACGATTAGGCTATGCCCCAAAAATAGGGGAATGTCCGAAAACGATAAGATTTTTTTGCCAGACAAGCGGACGTTTTGTCATTTTAGGAGCATGGTCTAAGGAAAACAAAGAAAAAATGCAGAGGTGATCGTATCATGAAGCGTGATTCTATCATGAAGCGTATTGTAGCAAGTTTGGTTGCAGTCGTTTTGATGGTAGCAATCTGGCTGCCTATTTCCGTATTCAGTAATGAAGCGGAAGGAACCGACCTCGACGGAGCCGTCTCGGAGACGCTTCCGGGAAACGGAGGGATTGAAGTCTCTTTTGGGCAGGCGATTCTGGTGAAGGGACCGGTTTCTTTTAACGTAACCCTTTCCAGAGAGGACCATACGACCATCGGAAACCAGGTCGTATCCTTGTCCGATCAGCCGGGAGAAAAGTCCCGGCGGACAGCTTTATTTGACAACCTGGCTGGAGGCGCGTATATCCTGACGGCCGAAGGAGACGGGTATCGTACCTTTACCCAGACAATTGACGTAGAGGAAGGCTATACATATAAGCTAAACGTCAATAATGGGTTCCTTGCGGGGTATACCTATGCGGAAAAGGACGTCCATCCGGGCGTGCTATTGGCCGGCGACCTGGACAAAAACGACAAGGTCGACGAGGCTGACGCACAGCTTTTGGTCGACTCCATGGACCAGAATAGCAAGCGCGACCTTAACGGCGACGGGGTCGTTACCCTGGCCGACCTTCAGATGCTGGCGGCCAGCCTTAAGGAAAACAGGGATTTTTCCGCTACGGTGAAGCCGGCGGTTTCTTCCTCCATGATTACCCTGAAAAAGGATGAAAATACGACTGTGACAGGCGAACTGGAAGGCCTGATAACGGGGGAAAACAGCGTGACGCTGTCGCCGGCCAGCGGAGGGGACATATCCGCGGAAGCGCCCGTAACGCTGCACTTTGATTTTTCCCAATCGATGAAGAGGGTGGAGGCTGAAGGACTCTCCCTGAACACCGGCAGCGATTCCATTGCTAACGGCGCGCTTCAGGTAACCTATGAGGACAATGGGGAAGAGGTTACCGCCGACGTCCCCATCCAGTCGGGAGATATTCACTTCCTGTTGGCCTCCAGCGTCCAGGTAAACAAAGAGGCGGACGGGACCTTGGTTGTGCATTTCGGGGAAAAGGTCGCCGTTAAAAAAGTGACCTTGACCATCAGCAAGATGGAGAAAAACAACAATTTGGCCGAAATTTCTCAGGTGGAGTTTTTAAACGACATGGAATCCAGAGTGCCTCCGCCGACCATGGATATCCCGAAAAACGTAACGGCAACGCCGGACAGCGCCGCCTTTACGGTTACTTGGGACCGGTGCAACAACGTTACCGGCTATGAGGTGCTGGTTTCGGGCAATACCAAAGAAGGATTCGCCCAGGAGGTAAAATCCGTTTCCAACAACACCCTGCTGGTAGATTCCATTTCTAATCAAAAGCTGATAAACGGGGAGACCTATACCGTACAGGTCCAGTCGACCAACGGCGACTGGAAGAGCGGATATGCCGATGAGATCCAGGTGACGCCCAAGGCCGACAAAAAGCCCGATCCGCCGGATAATCTGTCTCTGAAGGGCGGCTATTTGAGTATTTCTGCCAGCTGGAAGAAGATGAAGGATACGGATTTCTATAATCTGTATTACCGGGAATATGAAAACGGCGAATACACAAAGATCGCCGATATCGAGAATAACAGCTACACCCTTTCCGACTTGAAAAACAAAACAAAGTATCAGGTCTATGTGACCGGCGTCAACGAGCTGGGGGAAAGCGGCCCCTCCATTGTTTCGGCTATGGAGACGGTGGATATTACCCCCGCCAAGCTGCCGGTATACAAGCTGATTAACACCTCCAACGGGGCGGGCGAAAAGAGCGCCCATATCCAGGAAATCTCCCACTACCGGGGCGAGATGAAGGACAGTCCCTTGGATGAGGCCGGGACCAAGACGGCCTGGGGACTGGTAGATAAGAACTATGGTTCCTATTTGCAGGTGGACGACTGGGATGAGGGCGGAAGCTATCCCAGTACGACCAAGGGCGTGCGGGTTGTTTTCGACGATGCCTATACCCTTAACTCCTTCAGCTTCCAGGAGCTGGAGGACAATCTGGGCTGGTACGGCCCTGTGACCGTGTATTACAAGGACGCCTCTGACGGGAATTTGAAGCCCATCCCCTCTGCCGCTATCACGGCGAAGCTGTCCGACAACGGCCGGCGGTACTACACCGTGAAGTGGAACGGACCGGTCACCACCGAAGAAATCCGCTTTGGTATCGGAAGGACCAACGGTTATGTTCGGAAGGTGGTTATTTCCGAGGTAAACTTCTACTATTACGATAGCCTGGAAGACGATATCAAGGCTCTGTATCAGGACGAAATGCACACCACCCTGAAGGACGAGGTAACCGAGGCCACGATTCACGAGCTGGAGGCCCGTTTGAACACGCCGGACAACGAGGAGCTCCATCCGGACTACCAGCTGCTTAAGCTTGAGCTGGAAACGGCGCTGGAAATCTTGCAAAACAACAGTTTGGGCGAAAGCCTGAAAATCCATACCGGCATCACCGCTATGAAGGACGGTTCTCGTCTGGGCTTCTCGGGCCTCAATTCCTGGCAGCCCCTGGGCGTTACCGCCTACGCGGGCGAACAGCTGATTCTCTACGTTGGCCATAACACCAAGAAGCTTGGGGAAAACACCAACCTGCAGCTGGTTGCCACCCAGTATGACGCCGAGGCCAGCGCCATGTCCCAAACGGTGACCACCCTGAAGGTCGGGCGCAACGAGGTGACCGTCCCCCGGATCCAGACGCTGGACGTGGAAGCGGGCGGCGCGCTGTACATCCAGTATACCGGCAATAACGCAAACGATCAGTATGCGGTCCGGGTCAGCGGCGGAACTGCTGTTCCTATTTTGGATTTGTACGAGACCGACGACCCGGCCGAACGCCTGGCGAGGGCCAGCGCGTATGTGGAAGCGCTGGACGCCTATGCGGCCGCTATCAATGAGATGCATCTGGAGCGTCATCAACTGCAAAATGTGGACGCGGTTCACTATCCGTATGACGCGCAGACCTGTATCCTCGGCGCTACCGACATTCTGCTGGATAAGATGCTTCTCTCTCTGCCCGCCCAGCAGATCCTGAGCGGACTTGGCAGCGGAACGGTCGCCCAACGCGCCCAGAAGCTGGTAGACTCCATGGACGCTATGGACGGCATGCTGTATCTGTTCTATCAGCACAAGGGACTCAGCGATTCCGCGACCTCCGCCATCGATAAGCTGCCTGCCCAGCACCTCAATATCCGTTATCAAAGAATGTTCGCTGGGGCCTTTATGTATGCCGCCGGCAACCATATCGGTATTGGCTGGGGCTCCACCGCGGGAATGGTGACCAGCGTTCCGGTGGTCAGCGATGAAAACGGGAAATACGTCAGCGGCCGGTATTTTGGCTGGGGCGTCGCCCATGAAATCGGTCATAACATCAACCAGGGCAGCTACGCCATCGCCGAGGTTACCAATAACTACTTTGCCGTGCTGGCCCAGGCCAAGGACACCAACGACAGCGTCCGGTTCTCCTACGACAAGGTTTACCAGAAGGTGACCTCCAATACCACCGGTTATCCAGGCAACGTCTTTACCCAGCTTGCCATGTACTGGCAGCTCCATCTGGCCTACGACACAGGCTATAACTTCAAGGTCTACGACAATTATGAGGAGCAGCTGGCCAATCTCTTCTTTGCAAGAGTGGATACCTATGCCAGGGATACCTCCCGTGCGCCCAAGGCCGAAGAGAACGGCGTGGCCCTTACCCTGACCGGCAATGTGGACCAGAAGCTGATGCGCCTGGCCTGCGCGGCGGCTGAGAAAAACCTGCTGGCCTTCTTTACCCGCTGGGGCCTGACGCCGGACGAGGATACCACCTCCTACGCCTCCCAGTTCCCGGAGGAAACCCGCGCCATTTACTATGTAAACGACGAATCCCGGGTTTACGCTGTCGAGCATGCGGAACAGGCGGCGGAAAACGCCGTAACCGGCAAGGACGCGGTGGGCGACGTTACGGTATCGGTGGACCAGCAGCTGCAAAATCAGGTGACCCTGACGCTAAGCAGCCAGGGCGTTGTCCCGGACGCGGTTCTGGGTTACGAAATCCGCCGCTCCACCATCTCGGGCGGCGAGGAAAAGGAAGAGGTCATCGGGTTTACCACAGGCGATACCTTTGTGGATCATTTCTCCACCCTCAACAACCGGGTAGTTACTTACAAGGTGGCGGTTATAGATAAGTATCTGAACCGTTCCAATGTCAAAACTATTGAGTCGGTGAAAATCGCGCATGACGGCAGCTTGGATAAGTCGAATTGGACCGTGTCCACCAACCTTGTGAACACCGAAGAGGCCAATACGCCCCAGGACCCCTGCGAGCCTGCCGAGAAGGCCATCAGTCAGGTCATCGACCAGGATGTGGAGACGGCCTTTGTCGGAAAGACGGCCAGCGGCAGCGAGCCGGAAGTGGCTTTGCATTTCCACCGCGCCTTAACCGTAACGGGTCTGAAATATACGGTAAAATCCGGCGCGCCGATTACCGATTATGAGATCCAGATCAGCAGCGACGGAACCCAGTGGCAGACCCTGGCCAGCGGAACCTTTGACGCCGGTCAGCAGGTGCAAACGGTTCTTTTCCCCAACGCGGACAAGGAAAATCCCTGGAACGCAAGCTATGAAGCCGCCCACCTGCGGCTGATCGCCAAGGGCCAGGCCGGCAGAGAGCTGACCATTTCCGAGCTGGACGTTTTGGGAACCACCGGCGACGACGTGGAATTTTCCGATACCAGCGAAGGGCAGCCCTCCATCGGTATTCTAAGGGAGGACTATACGTACGGAACCGATGCGGGCCAAAAAATCCCGGCCGGTTCTCTGGTCTTCACCGGCGCGTTCAAAGGAAATCCGGCCTATAATGTCCTCATGCTCTACGACCAGAACGGCAACATTGTAGGCGGCCTGAGCGAGGATGAAAATACCTTGAAAGCCGAACAGATTATCCTGGCCGACGTACCCAGCAGCGGCGACCTGGGCGAGACCTCGGACGGCGTATGGATTTATTGGATCGATCCCGCGGACGGAGTAGCCCTTGAACAGGTCCGGGCCGAGCTCTATCGGGTGAACGACGCCTTGACCAACCAGGGACAGCGATTGGTTGCGGATACCCAGTTTGTGACCGTACCGGCCGAACTGCCCTATATCCAGTTTACCAAATCGTAAACTTGGCAGATAAAGGAGCACCATATGAAAAAAAGTATAGCCAGCTTGGCAATGCTGCTGCTTTTCTCCTTTACCCTCTTCCCGTTGCAAGCCTTTGCGGCGGGAGGGGAGGTTAAGCTCAGCGCAGCGAAACAGGAGGCGGCTGTCGCCGTAGAGATTCCCGGCGCCGTCCAAAAGGATATCACTTCTATTCAGCTGAGTCTGGGGATCACGATGGATGCGCAGGATCAGGAAAAGGCCAAAATCCAGTTTCGGTTTGCGGATACGGTCACAGGCGTCTTCCGGGATTTCCGTCTGCGTAAGGATACCCAGGCCATCACCCTTTATGTGGCCGGTACCAGAAACCTTTTCGAGGGCGACTCGCTTACCCTTGGAACCCTGTCCATAACCGGTATAGAGGGACAGGCGCAGGTCTTTTTCTGTGAAAATTCCCTGAAGACGGTCAATGGGGCCTACTGGGAGGAAACTCTTCCCGAGATTACGGGAACTCCTGTGATTTTGCAGAAGGATGGGCCCGTTTCCTCCTCTCCCTCCAGTGAGACCAGCTCCACGTCGTCCGAAGCGCAGACCCCTTCGCCGGATAATCCGCCTGCCTCCGGCAACGCGAGCACGCCGGCCGGGAACCTCACCAGGCCGTCCTCCAAACCGGCCTCGGGCAATACGGCGTATACCAAGCCCCCTACAGGAACAGCGGACCCAGGTATTTCCACCGTAGATAAATCCGGGCTTGCAGAAGCTATTCAAATGGCCGCTTCCCTTGAGGAAAAGAGTTATACGGCCGAGAGCTTTCAGGCTCTGCAAGCGGCCTTGACGGCGGCCCAGACGATTTATGACAATCCGCAGGTATCCCAGCAGGAGGTAGATGCGGCGACGATGAATCTCCAAAATGCCATTGGGGCGCTGCAAACCGCAGGCTCTACCATTATCAATGGAACAAGCAGCGAGGTAAGCGATGAGACCGAGCAGGCCTCTTCGAAAAAAACTTCCGATAAGGCAGGAAACAATATTTTATATATTGTCCTGATTGTTGTTGGAGTTCTGGCTGCGGCTGGCGTGATAACCGCTATTCTTATCGTGCGCAGAGGCAAGCGTCCTGCCCAGCAGCAGCCTTTTGAAAATTAAAAAAAGCCCTTCCGATTTTAGTGAGTCGGAAGGGTTTTTTCATGTTAGAGCGCGTCTGCAAACGAAAATAGTGATGTGGATTTCTCCGCTTCCCATCTAAATGAACGGCCAAAGGCCATTCTGGACATCCCGGCGCTAAAGCGCCTCTGCGTTGCTTCAGGCAAGGTACGCTGCTAGAAGTTTGGCCAACGTCCGAACCGGTACGTCAGTGCAGCGTAAAAAGGACCTTACCAAAATCTGTACGTCCGTTTGAAGACAGGCTCTAAACGACGGAAAAGCGCCCTGAATTTTTCGTAAATCTTAAAGCACGGATATTTGGGGGAGATGGAGAGACGAAAAGTCGTAGGCAAATTTGGCAGGACCCCACGCCCGGATGTCTTTGTTGTAAGGGATGCAGTTGCTGTGGTCGCCGTTTCCTCATGAGATTACTGCAATACTTTAGACATTTCCCGGAACATGTTGGGTAAAACAAATATTCCTTGGACGCGGATGAATTTCTGGACCGGCCGACTGACGGACCGGCAGTTTACAGATAGCCCTGTACGCCGCCGATAAGGTAGAAAAAGTTTCGCAAATAAAAGAGGACAAGGAAAGCACGCTCAGATAGAATGAAGTAGGTGAGACGACATTCAGAAAGGAGCGAACAAACCATGTCCAAGAACATTGGACAGCTAAACGAGGAAGTAATCAAGGGGCAAATCAAAGAATTAGTAAGGGGTTCTTTCGGCTGCATGGAGGAGGACGGCTGCTCCTGCTTTTTGGACATGAACTGTAGCCCAAGCCTTTGCATAAGCCGCGCCTTGTTTTCCCCTTCGTATTCATGCGCGGCAGCGGCGAATTCCTGCGCGCTGACCTGCATGCTCTGCGCCCGCACGCCCGCGTCGAACTTTTCCTTTAGCGTCGGCTCGCGACTTCCCCATATGTAGGCGTTTGCGGCCAGGATGGAATCGGATATCAGATTGAAGGTCTCCTGCAAAAGGGGATCGTCGCTGGATGAGGAAGGGGGGTGCGCTTGGGTTTGCAAGTCGTTCTCCAGCTGCCGCCGCTGTTCATCGCTGATTGGGAGCAGCTACATGCTGGGTCTTTCAAGGTTTGCGTTGCCGGCCATCGTCATTCTCCTTTTTCATACGTATGTCTGCTTGACGGGAAGGGGAGATGACTGTATTGTATAGAATAGACGCCGGTCAAACCGGATCAATCGGTCAAAGCGGTCACAAAGTTTTTAGAATCAGAAGATTGCTCCGAACCGATATCCCATAAACCGCGAACGGCAGACCTAGCGACAATTTTCTGCAAAAAAATTGCGCCGCTTACCAGGAGCCCAATGGTTCTGATAAGCGGCGGGCAGCAAACAGACTACAAACGCAAGCTGATTTTTTGTCTCGGCTGCCACCAATAGAATGTCCGGCCGAACTGGGCGATACACATGGGAATATCTTCCGATTTTAAACGCCCTTTTCGGCGGAAAAATAGCGAAAGCGATTGACAAAAGCAATATGGGTGTCGTATTATTAACTTTAAGTATTTGATGGTTTTCCAGCTTACTGGGCCATGTCCCCAATACCGCGATTACGCCAAGCGTCGGGTGTTTCGTATGGCAAGAAGCAATCGCGCCGTCAGTCGAAAAAAAACGTCGTTTGGGCGTGCTGACATTTTGCAAACTTGGCCCAGGCGGGAAAGTCTTTTCTGTAGGAGGAAGATGCATGCATAAGCAGTTGGAGAAAGTCTACAATCCCAGCGAGGTGGAGGACCGCACCTATGCCTTCTGGGAGGAGGGCGGATATTTTCACGCCGAGGTGGACCAGAGCAAAAAGCCCTACACGATTGTCATTCCGCCGCCCAACATTACCGGTCAGCTTCATATGGGTCACGCTTTGGACGAGACCTTGCAGGATATCCTGATCCGTTTTCGCCGGATGCAGGGCTATTCCGCCCTGTGGCTGCCCGGCACTGACCACGCCTCCATCGCCACCGAGGCCAAGATTGTAGAGGCCATGCGCAAGGAGGGAGTCAGCAAAGAGGATTTGGGCCGGGAAGGGTTTCTGGAGCGGGCCTGGGCCTGGAAGGAGCAGTACGGCGGCCGGATCATTTCCCAACTGAAAAAACTGGGCTCCTCCTGCGACTGGGATCGGGAACGGTTTACCCTGGACGAGGGCTGCAGCAAGGCCGTACGGGAGGTTTTCGTCCGGTTCTATGAGGAGGGCCTGATTTACCGGGGCGAGCGGATCATCAACTGGTGCCCTCACTGCCAAACCTCCATCTCCGACGCCGAGGTGGACCACGCCGAGCACGACGGTTCCTTCTGGCACCTGCGTTATCCCTTGGCCGACGGCAGCGGTTATCTGGAGCTGGCCACCACCCGTCCCGAGACCCTGCTGGGCGATACGGCCGTGGCCGTCCATCCCGACGACGAGCGGTACAAGGCTTTTGTGGGCAAGAAGGTCATCCTGCCCTTGGTGGGCCGGGAGATTCCGGTTGTGGCCGACGAATATGTGGAAATGGATTTCGGCACCGGCGTGGTCAAGATCACTCCCGCCCACGACCCCAACGACTTTGAGGTGGGACTGCGGCATAACCTGCCGGTTATCAACGTCATGACCGAGGACGCCCATATCAACGAGCAGGGCGGAAAATACGCCGGCATGGAGCGGTACGAGGCCAGAAAGGCCGTCGTGGCCGATTTGGAGGCCGGCGGCTACCTTGTAAAGGTGGAGCCCATGAAGCACAACGTGGGCTCCTGCTACCGTTGCACAACGGTCGTGGAGCCGAGGGTTTCCAAGCAGTGGTTCGTCAAGATGGAGCCTCTGGCCAAGCCGGCGGTGGAGGCCGTGCGCAGGGGAGACGTGAAGTTTGTCCCCGAGCGGTTTGATAAAATTTACTATAACTGGATGGAGAACATCAAGGATTGGTGCATTTCCCGTCAGCTCTGGTGGGGCCACCGTATCCCCGCCTGGTACTGCGCCGACTGCGGGGAGATTATCGTCAGCCGGAAGGATCCCAGCGTCTGTCCCAAATGCGGCAGCCAGCAGCTGCGGCAGGACGAGGATACGCTGGACACCTGGTTTTCCTCCGCCCTGTGGCCCTTCTCCACCTTGGGCTGGCCGGACCAGACCTTGGACTTAAAGTATTTCTATCCCACCAGCACCCTGGTGACCGGCTATGATATCATCTTTTTCTGGGTGGCCCGCATGATCTTCTCGGGGCTTGCCCATATGGATAAGGTCCCTTTCGACACGGTTCTCATCCACGGCCTGGTGCGGGACGCCAAGGGACGAAAAATGTCCAAGTCCCTGGGTAACGGCATCGACCCGCTGGAGGAAATCGCACGTTACGGGGCCGACGCTCTCCGGTTCTCCCTGGCCACCGGCAACTCGCCGGGCAACGATATGCGGTATACCCCCGAGAAGGTGGAAGCCAGCCGCAATTTCGCCAATAAGCTCTGGAACGCCGCCCGGTTCGTATTGATGAACCTTTCTGAAGCGCCGAGCCGCGCAGCCCGCGAAAATAACGGAAGCGGACGGATGGACGGAGCGTCAGAAGGACGCGCAGACCATCCGGGAGCAGGAGGCATTTTCGCGGAACAGCAGGGCGTGGGAGGCGCGCCCGAAGCGCCGAGCCGCGCCGCCCGCGAAAATAACGGAAGCGTGCCTGGCGGCGAGCCGTCGCCCTATCTGCCAGAGAACCTGGCGCTGGAGGATAAGTGGCTGCTCTGTAAGTATAACCGGCTGATCGCCGACGTTACCGACAATCTGGAAAAATTTGAGCTGGGCCTGGCCGTGCAGAAGCTCTACGACTTTATTTGGGATATCTACTGCGACTGGTATATCGAAATCGCTAAGGCCCGGCTGAACGCCGGCGACGAGAATGCGGCCGCGACTGCCCGGGCGGTGCTGGTATATGTGCTTTCCGGCACCCTGCAGCTGCTCCATCCCTTCATGCCCTTCATCACCGAGGAAATCTGGCAGGCCCTGCCCCACGA